>CAIQQN010000303.1 GCA_903873975.1 uncultured Anaerolineales bacterium | reverse complement strand
CGCCAGGGTTTCCGGGCCCTGCATGCGGATACGGATAGGTTCGGATTGCTCCAATTGCGGCGTCCCGCGCATCGCCAGGGTGACCAGCGTGGAGTCTTCCAATGCGAATAACCCGGCACGGTTGTGCTCGATGATCTCCCGCAATTGGTCGAGGATAAAACCCGGTTGGAGTTCCAGTGTGGATGCCAGGGTATGCGAGATCTCCAACAGCGTGGCCTGCTCATGGGTGCGGGTTTTCACACGCTGGTAGAGCTCCTGTTCCTTCCGAATCCGATTGCTGACATCCCGGACAATACCCAGCAAGCATGGCCGGCCTTGATAAGTGAATGCCGTCCCGCGCCATTCGGCATAAAACGTTGAGCTATCCCGGCATATATGCAGGGTCCGTGTATCGAACACGCCGTCCGATTGAAGCACCCGGATAACCTCACTGAACCTGGGTTGGCTGTCGGGGTGGATGAATGCAGTTAGTGGCAGTCCGATGAATTCTTCGCGGGTATAGCCGTGCATTCTGCATGCCGCTGGGTTGGCTTCGATCACGCGGCCGGTTTTCAAATTGGTGATGATCAACCCATCGGTGGCGGCATCGAAAATGCTTTGATAGGGCCATTCTTTTTCTTCAATCAGCGGATCATTTCGGACTTTTTTCATGAGGCCGCCTATTTGCCTGGTCCATGGATCGAAGACCCTGGCTTACCAGAAGTTGTCATTAATTATATTCAAATTCCCAAGATTGACAAATCCAAAACAAAACCCGGACGGGGATCGTCCGGGTTTGGCCTCATCCTGTTCTGTTGCGGGCATATTTCCAGTGCAGGCCGCTGGGGAAGGCTTGTGGGCGGGTCAGCCGGGGCGCGCCGCTTGCGCGGCAATGGGCAATCATTTCCATCGCCCTGTCAATGGCACAACTACCCCTTTTGCTGCTTGCGTTTCAACTGCTCTTCCAGCTCCTGCTGTTCCTTTTGGCGCTGTTTTCGTTTCTCCTCCATTTGTTGTTCCAGTTGCCGCTGCTCCTGCTGGCGCTGTTTTCGTTCCTGCTCCTGCTGCTGGTTCAACCGTTGCTGCTCGTCTTGTTCCGGCTTTCGCTCCAGTGCCTGCTCCTGCTCCAGGTTTTTTTGCTCCTGCTGGCGTTGTATTCGTTCCTGTTCCTGCTCATCCTGTTGTGATCTTCGTTTTTCGCTCATCATGTTTTCCTTTTTGAAAATAGGGCTGGTCCGAATTTCTGCGCATTGATTTTAAGGGATGGCCGGCTCACATATATTACCATAACAATATCACTAACCATGCCGATTCCGGAGGCGTCTCCAACGACTGAGCCGAATTAGAGTTTGATTTTGTTCTCCAATATTATCGGAGGTTATTCATTTTGACTGCAACCACATCATTATCGTGGCGTAGGGCGGAATCTCCTGCACAGGAATGTAGGTTGTGATACGACCCTCATCGAGGACAGTCAGCGGAGCTAGGGGTGTTTCATCCAGCAGCGAGACAGGGGCATATTCTCCGTGAGGCAGGGAACTGGACACCAGTGACAACTTAGGATCTTGGATGGTGGAATTGGTTAAATTAACTATCACCAGCACGGATTCATCCGGTGCGATTCGCAAGTTGACAAACAAACCTTGATCGGAGGAGGAGGGCAGGAATAGCTCACCCGTCCGCAAGGCGGGATGGCTATTGCGCAGGGAGATCAAGGTGCGATAATACGAGAGGAGCGATCCAGTGTCACCTGTCTCCGATGAAACATTGGAAGTGATGTAACTGGCATCCGGCATTTTCCAGGGGGCGACTTCCGAAAAACCTCCATATTGCTCATCGTTCCATTGCATCGGGCGGCGACCCATTTCATTGGGCGCATCGCCGGACATTCCAATTTCCTCGCCATAATACACAAAGGGAACACCTGGTAATGCAAAGTATAACGAGGCGGCTGCCTTGGCTTTCTCCGGATTGTCACCCACCTGGGTCGTCACGCGCCCCATGTCATGATTGGTGAGAAAGGTGCCATATTGACCAACGGGGTACTGGCTCGTGCCGGATCTCAACGTGTCGAGCATCCGGGTAGAATTCCCATCGTTGATGCTTGCAAGCATTGAGAAAGACAGGTCGAACTCGAACGCCAGATCCACTTCCCCGTTGGCAATATAGGGAATGACTATGGCATCTGGCACCCAGAGCTCACCGACAGTCATCGCATCGGGCTTTATCCCTTTATAGAATTTGAAATAGCTTGCCAGCCAGTCATGCGTGGCCTTCGTATTGACCGTTTCCGAACCTGTTTCAATCAGGCAACCAATGGCATCCAGGCGGAATCCATCGATGCCGACATCCTCCAGCCAGAATCGGGTCACTTTCTCCATTTCTGCGGTGACCTTGGGGTTGGTATAGTTCAGATCAGGCGAATCCTTCCAGAAATAAGCATAAAAATAATCGCCGTTCAATGGATACCATACTTGCTGGTTCCACGGACCTTTAAAACCGGGGTCGATATCAGCCCAGAGGTACCAGTCACGATATGGAGATTGCACATCCTGTGACTGGATGAACCAGGGATGTTGGCTGGAGGTGTGGTTTAGCACCAGGTCAATAATGACGCGGATCCCGCGACGGTGAGCTTCATCAACGAGGCGGCGAAAATCGTCCATGCTGCCATATTGGGGGTTGACCCCATAATAATCCGTGGCATCGTAACCATGGGTCGACGGAGAGGGGTTGATGGGCATCAGCCAGATACCGGTGACCCCCAGGTCGGCGGTGGTATTCGGATCACCATCGTTCAGGTAATCCAGCTTTTCGATCAGCCCATTGATATCGCCGATGCCATCGCCGTTGCTGTCATAGAAACTGCGGACGAAGATCTCATAAAAGATGGTGTCGTTCCACCAGGGATGGTTGGTGTAGAACTGGGTGGGCGATGGGACAGCTTTCTCCGTGGGTGGGATGGGCGTTGCGCTGACTTGAACAGTGGATGGGAACAGCAATGTTGCTTTGGACACAGACGGCGTTGCATTATTGGCTGTAAAAGTACAGGCTGCCATCGCTAAAACAAACAGAACAATAAAAATGTTCTTCATTTTTTTTCTCCATTACCCATTTGGGTAAATCGGAATGCGTCCCACCATTATTCTTAACCATCATACAATAAATATCCGCTCCCCGCAACTAGCTATGAGGGTTTTAGCAGGGAGTGACCATCCACCCAGGTTTCAGGTAGTATAGGGCAAGGATGAGAAAAAGCTTGGAGATAGTTCCAGACTCTGGGGGACGAGGTGCGAGCGGAAGAAAATAGGAGGGAGGAGACCTACGGTCAAAGCCTGGGGGCGGGTAAGGAGACACTGCCCTAACGAGTTGTTAGGCGGCATTTATTGATACGCTTATTATCGGCCCCCCTGATGCTTTTACATGCCCAAGCACCCTGAGACCGGGCGCATATGATTCAATATCGCGTGGATTTTTTATCCCGAAAACCCAAGAAACATCCAAACCAAAATCTAATCTGGAATGTAAACGAAGAAGACTTTTCCATATTCCCTTCGTCCATTTCTCCGGAACCGTATCAAAGACGAGTTGCGAGCGAACAAACCTTTGGGCTAGTTGCTGGAATAGCTGTATCACATCTGGCTTCGGCAGATACGGGAATAGCCCTTCGGCAAGGAGAAGGAAACGGCTGTTCCCATTTGCAGTGACCTGATCAATCCAGGAAGCATCCAGGACGGAACAACCAAACAGTTCATAGCCGAGTTTATCCTTTAGGATCTCTCTTTTCAACGCGACAACTTCCGGAAGATCAATTTCAACATATCTACAGTCTCTATTTTCAATCCGCCAGAATCTTGTATCAAACCCGCATCCGAGGTTGATCACGGTGCATGGTGGATTGCCAGTGATAAAACGATTCACAGAATCGTCAAAAATCCTCGCTCGCCGTGCTCCCGCTATTGCATCGTGTGCGCCTATGCCTCCATAGAATCGCTTCCGACCGATGATCCAGCGCTTTTCTTCTTCTGATGCCATGAACACCAATCGTTCCAAACAGAGAACTGCTATTGGATCGTTAAATAGGTGTTTTCCTTCTCTGATGTAACCGCATGGGCGATCAAGGTCAAGATGGCTGTTCGTGATACCTGTGATATGTTCATAATCAATCTCCTCCTCCGTCGTCAGGACGCTATTGAGTGCACTTGGTGACCGCCTAACATGATTCAATAATAGTATTTACATGACATGCAATTTTGCATGATAGATAAGGTTGCTTTTTAGCCTGCCGGGCTAAACTTTGCCATCAGGCTGGCGATGGCTTTTAGTTCCAGCCACCACTGCTCCTTCGGGCGCTCGTATTGGGCGTCGATCATGCGCTCGAAATCGCGCATGTCATGGAAGTTGAACTTCCCCTTCTGCAGGCCGATGAAGGCACAGTTGTCGCCGCCCTGGCTGCACTCATTGATGAGATATTCCAGGCACAGGCGGGAGAGGCGGGTGGCCTGGATGCGGTCAAAGGGCGAAGGGTCGCCGCCCTGCTGGAGGTGACCCAGGACGGCCGGGCGAACGTCGAATACATCCCGACCTTCTTCTTCGAACAGGGCGCACATGAAGGCGGTGGTATAGATAGCATTGGCGTATTCGGCGCGGATGATGAGACCGAGGCGCTTGCCAGCGTCGAAACCGCGATTGAGCTTTTCGATATCCACCTGCATGTCCCGCAGAGTGACGCCTTCTTCGGGGATATAGACCCGCTCGGCGCCGGTAGCCAATCCGCTCATCAGGGCCAGGTAGCCGCACCAGTGCCCCATCACTTCGACCACGAAACAGCGACGGGTGGCCACCGCCGACTGCTTGATCTTGTCCACGGCGTCGACAATGCTGTTGAGGGCGGTGTCGGCGCCAATGCTGAACTCCGAGCCGGGCAAGTTGTTGTTGATCGAAGCCGGCAGGCAGATGATGGGGATGTTGAAGGCCGGGAAGTTGGGACGGGCGGTGAGCATGGTATGAACAGCGATGTACCCATTCCAGCCACCGATGACCAGTAGAGCGTTGATGGAATTGTTTTCGATGGTGCGGGCGATGGAGTACAGGTCACTGCCCTGCGGGATGAGGCGGCTGGTACCCAGTTGTGACCCGCCCAGGGAGGCCCAGCCGGACACATCCATCCAGTTCATTTCCATCACCTCATTCCTGGCAAACCCATCGAAACCATTCCTGACCCCCAGCATGATATGACCCTGGTCCAGGCCGAGGCGGATGGCAGCCCGGGCGGCGGTGTTCATACCCGGGGCGGGTGCGCCGGAATTGAGGACGGCGATGCGAAAACGTTTCTGACCGGGGGCGGCCGGGTGGGGTAGGGCGCGCACCATGGTTTTCAAGGTATTAAAGGCATCCTTGAAACTGGTGCTGCGCAGGCTCATGGCTTTTTCGTAATCCCTGGCGGCAATTGCATCGGCCACGGCCCGAGTCTTATTCACACATTCCATCAATGGGAAATAGGTGATGTGGTTGGCCTTGGTCCCAACCACCACGGGTTCGTCTTCCGGCTTGGCTTTGAGCAGGGTTTCGACCGCTTCGTAGCCCAACTGGGTGGCCAGGATGCGGTCGTAAGCGCTCGGATGCCCACCGCGCTGGACGTGGCCGAGCACGGTGACGCGCACTTCCTCACCCAGGTGCTCTTCCAGCACGCGCTGGACGTCAGTACTACCGATATATTTCCCATCGCGATCGCGGGCGCCTTCGGCAATGATGATGATATGGTCGCGTCGCCCGGCCCGGGTGCCGGCTTTCAGGCGTTCGACCATCACTTCCTGCCAGTTCTCCACATCCGGCGGCGCTTCGGGGATGAGCACCCAGTCAGCGCCGGTGGCCAGGGCGCTGTAGAGGGCCAGGTAACCGCAGTTGCGTCCCATCACTTTGACGATGAAGGTGCGCTGATGGCTGGCAGCGGTGCTGGTGATGGCGTCGATTGCCTCGGTAATGCGGTGCAGGGCGCTGTCGGCGCCGATGGTCATATCCGGACCGGAGAAATCATTATCAATCGAACCGACCAACCCGACGATGAGCAGGTTGGGATAAGCGGCAGCAAGTTCGGCGCTGATCAGCCCGCTTTTGGCAAGCCCGTCCACCAGCGAGGGCCACTCCTGACGGAAAAGGTTTGCCCCGGTCAGCGAACCGTCGCCGCCGATGACGACCAGCCCGTCAATCCCATTCTGGATCATATTGTGGGCTGCTTTTTGGCGCCCCTCTGGGGTGCGGAACTCTTCGCTGCGGGCTGTCCCGATGATGGTCCCGCCGCGGTGCAAAATCCCGCCGACCGAGTCCCAGTCCATCTTCTGGATGAACTCACCGCCCTCGACCAGTCCCTGGTAGCCCTCGTTAACAGCGTAAATCTCGGCTCCTTTATCCAATGCGGTACGCACAACGGCCCGCACGGCCGCATTCATGCCCTGGGCGTCCCCACCGCTGGTAAGGACTGCAATTCGTTTGGTTGCCATATTTCCAACTCCCAATGAAAATTACGGCAGAATTGTACCGCAGAACGGGTATGAAACCGTAGAGGCGCAGCAGGCTGTGCCTCTACGCAAATCACTTCAACATCGGCATTTTGATGCCGTGCCGTTTGGCTGCCTGGATGGCCTGCTCGTAGCCGGCATCGGCGTGGCGGACGATCCCCAACCCCGGATCGGTGGTAAGGACACGTTCCAGGCGGATGGCTGCTTCGGGCGTGCCGTCGGCCACGATGACCTGGCCGGCGTGCTGGCTGTAGCCGATGCCCACCCCGCCGCCGTGGTGGAACGAGACCCAGGTGGCTCCGCCGACGGCGTTGATGAGGGCGTTCAGGATGGCCCAGTCGGAGATGGCGTCCGAGCCGTCCAGCATGGCCTCGGTCTCGCGATTGGGGCTGGCGACCGAGCCGCAGTCGAGGTGGTCGCGCCCTATGACGATGGGCGCTTTCAGGGTGCCGTCCGCCACCATCTGGTTGAATTTCAATCCGGCCTTGAGGCGTTCTCCATAACCCAGCCAGCAGATTCGGGCGGGCAGTCCCTGGAACGGGACTTTCTCGCGGGCCATTTTCAACCAGCGGCGCAGGTGGTCGTCGGCAGGGAACAGGTCTAGCACGGCGGCATCCGTCTTATAAATATCCTCAGGGTCGCCGGAGAGAGCCACCCATCGGAAGGGTCCCTTGCCCTCGCAGAACAGCGGGCGGATGTAAGCCGGGACAAAGCCGGGGAACTCGAAGGCGTCCGTCACGCCGTAGTTGTAGGCCTGCTGGCGCAGGTTGTTGCCATAGTCAAATACTTCGGCGCCCTTGCGCTGGAATGCGAGCATGGCTCTGACGTGCTGCGCCATGGAAGCCATCGCCCGCTTTTTATACTCTTCGGGATCGGACTTGCGCAGTTCGTCCGCGGCGGCGACCGACAGACCGGTGGGGACGTACATCAGCGCCTCGTGGGCGGAGGTCTGGTCGGTGACCACATCGGGGACGATGCCGCGCATCGCCAGTTCCTGATAGACGTCGGCGGCGTTTCCGATCAGGCCGATGGACTGCGGCTTCTCTTTGTCCTTGAAATCCTCGACGAGGGTCATGGCTTCTTCGAGGGTATCCACCACCCGGTCCACATAGCCCATGTCGAGGCGGCGCTTTGCGCGGGCCGGATCCACTTCGACGATGAGGCCGACGCCTTCATTCATGGTGATGGCCAGCGGTTGGGCTCCGCCCATCCCGCCCAGACCAGCCGTCAGGCAGAACCTGCCCTTGAGCGAGCCCCAGCCTTTGAGCCTGGCTAAAGCGCCGAAGGTTTCGTAGGTGCCTTGCAGGATGCCCTGCGTGCCGATATAGATCCACGACCCGGCGGTCATCTGCCCGTACATGATGAGTCCCTGGGCGGCAAGCTTGTCGAAGTGTTCCCAGGTGGCCCAGTGCGGGACGAGGTTCGAATTGGCGATTAGCACGCGCGGGGCGTCGGGATGCGATTTGAAAACCGCCACCGGTTTGCCGGATTGCACCAGCAGCGTCTCGTCGTCCTCGAGGTTTTTGAGCGACTCGAGGATGGCGTCGAAACACTCCCAGTTGCGGGCAGCCTGCCCGCGCCCGCCGTAGACAACCAGGTCCTGCGGACGTTCGGCCACGTCCGGGTCGAGGTTGTTCTGGATCATACGGAAGGGAGCTTCGGTGAGCCAGGATTTACAGGTGAGAGTTGTACCGCGCGGGGCGCGGACGGTGCGAGGTGTGGACATGATGCTTCTCCTTTTGTATCAAGATTACTCACGATTATTATACGCTGTGAGGAGTCTGGCATGAGCTTCAATCAGCGCGGCTTGCGTAATAGATCCACCAGCCCCAAAACGACGATCAGTGCACTCGCCTTGGTAAAGAATCCATAGAAACTGAAACTCAATAAGAAGTGGTAAAACCAACCTCTCTGTGGGAAAGGGGTCGCACTCCAAATGTAGCCAAGGTAAAGTCTAAAGGGCGTGGAGATAAAAAACGTTATTAATCCAACAACCAAGAATAGCCATCCGACCAGCAACTTGTTTTCGTGTTTTGTCCAAACCAGCCAAACCAGTAATATAACCGCCCCGGCAAATACAAATTCGGCGAGTACATGCCCCCAAGCGGCATCCAGCACTCTGAACGTGGAACCAGCAAAAGCCTTTATTTTTGTTGTGGCAACGTCAAGGCCATAGGATAATATGAGAAAACCCGCCATTGCCAGAAGTGGAAGTGCTCCCTTCCTCGACATTTTTATCTCCTCCGGATGAATAAAATTCCTCCTGCCATTATACGCAGGGAGGGACTTTCAGGCGAATCGTTCTAAGACATCAAACTGGATAACAAATCGCCGTCCGGCATGCGCTGGACGGCGTTAGGCAATGCACGAATTTAATTATACAGAATGTCGAAGCGGGTCTCGCGCAAGCGCTTGACCAGGCTTTCCTGTACTTCAATCCAGATCGGATGGACCAGACATTCATCCTCGAAAACGCATGATTTGGCATCGCCAACGCATTCATTGAGCAGGATCGGCCCATCAATGGCTTCAACCACATCCAGTACGGAAATATCCTTCGGCTCCCGCGCCAGCGAAACGCCGCCGCGCGCGCCGCGCGAGGTATGCAGCAGGCCAGCGATGGACAACTGCGAGATAATCTTGGCCAGGAAGGAGGCCGGGATCTTCATTTCCCTGGCCACGATGGAAGTTGCGACGCGCTGGCTTGAACCCTGCTTGGCTAGGTACCGGACGGCACGGATGGCATAGTCGGCCTGACGTGTGATTTGCATAGGGCGTTCCTTTTCTAAAAAATAAGGTAATTTTTATCTTCTTATATTGTATTGTCAGCCCGGTCGACCGACAAGTGACGGAGGTCATGCTTGAAATATGACCTATTACTCCAATTATTGTCGGAAATACTGGAAAAGATTCAATAGAAAACGCCCCGCCATCTCATGAAGGCGAGGCGTTGTGGACCCGCGAACCTGTTTTAAACGACCCCGGAGGCTGCTAACGGGTGATGGTCAGGTTCCCAGCCCCGATCTCGACGACAATGGTCAATTGCGGCCCAGTACCGGTCTGGGAGTAAACATTGCCGGTCTTGGTCCAGCCGGAATCGTGCGTGACGTTCGACAGGCCGCCATTCACCGTGAGCTGGGCGGGGAGGCCGGAGGGGATGACCAGCGTCATGTTGCTGACGCCCGTCCCGATGTGAACACTGCCGTTGCGTTGGAACTGTCCCGAAAAGTCGAGTGTGTAATTGCCCGCTCCACTATTGAATTCCAGGCTGGTGAAATTGGCATTCCCCAATCCGGTCAGGGAAACGTTGGATGCGCCGGTACTGTAGCTCAGGAGCGACATTTCAGCCAGATTGGGAGAGGCGAAGTTCAATTTGGTGTCAGCGGCGCCATCCGAGAGGGTCAGGTTGGCCAGGGCCAGGCCGCCAAGTTCGTATTCAGCTTGATAGGCCCCGCCGTCAATCGTCAGGTTCATTGGGGCCGTGCCAAGTGCCAGGTCCCATTCGTTCTTGATGTTGGAAATGTCCGGGATGCCGGTCAACCGCCAATTGCCCTGCACGATGGAGACGGCGGAGGCGTTGACGGTCACCGTTGGCTTGAAGTCGCTGATGTTATAAGTGGCCGTCCCGGAGAGAAGCGCGCTGGCACCGGGATGCAATTTCAAGGTGCCTGCCCCAAATTTCAGGGTCAAGTCCACGGTTTGAGTGGAATCGGGCACAGGCACATTGATCTCGTCGGTCACAGTCGGTCCGACCTTCTGCGTGACCGGCAGATCGATGTGGAAGCTGCAAGCAGCCAGGACAAGGGTCAGAATCAGAATGATGGGTAATATTTTGCGGAACATGGAATTCTCCTTTTTCTATGCAAAAGCCGGCGTTTGTGAACCGGCCTCGGTTTCTATCAGGATATACGCTGCGACAGGGAATTTGTTTCGGTATGCCGGTACTATTCTTCGAGCACAGGAACCAGTTCCGGCGTGGTGGCCAGGATCATGTCCGCTCCGCGCTGGCGGAGTTCGGATTCCTCCCCGAAGCCGCATAACACGCCCACTTTCTGGGCTCCGGCAGCGCTCGCGGCGCGCATGTCCACGGTGGTATCACCCACCATCAAACAGGATTCGGGCGGTATGTTCAATGCTTTTGCGGCATACAAAATGGGGTCAGGATAAGGCTTGGTGTGCTTGGCGGTCTGCCCTGTGACAATGACCTGGAAGAAAGGCGTTAATTCAAATTGGTCCAAAAAGTGGCGTGTACTGCCGGCTTCACGTGTGCTGACAACCGCCAGCGGATAACGCGCGGACAACGATTGAAGCATCTCTTTGACGCCGGGAATAAGCAGGAAATTCTTTATTGGGCGCGGACGATGGCGGTTGAGCCATTCCATCACAGCAACAATTTCATCGTCCACGCCAAGCGTATCGGGGATGCCAATCAGGAAGTTGCCGGGAGCTTCGGACCACATCACAAGACGCCGGGCGGCGCGTTTTGGATCATGTTGAGGAAGGAGAAAGCGAATGGGGCGCAGGATGCGCTCCAATTTCTGGATAAACATATCATCGGTGTCACTCAGAGTACCGTCCACGTCGAAGCAGATGGCGCGGATCTTCTCTACATTCAGAGGCATGGGGAACTCCCGATTTTTGATCTACGATTGGTGATTGGTGATTCAAATTGTACTCCACTTCCTGTATAATACGGAAATGGCAACCTGGATCACTCACCTGCGAATTGCTGAAAACCTGCTTGACCTGCTCCCGAACCTGGATCCAGAACGCTTCGCGGTAGGCAATATCGCCCCCGATTCTGGCATCCCTGAC
Organism: uncultured Anaerolineales bacterium; assembly: GCA_903873975.1. Lineage (GTDB taxonomy): Bacteria > Chloroflexota > Anaerolineae > Anaerolineales > Villigracilaceae > UBA877. The sequence goes on along the minus strand of CAIQQN010000303.1, from coordinate 8,322 downwards.
CAGAAATGGGAAAAGTTCAACCCACCTCCGGAAGATACACATTTTGGCAACTTCCCGGGTGCTGATCGAAAACTCGCCGACTTGGAATTATACCGGAAATATCTCCTGCCTTTACGCGGCTCAGCAGATATCGGCCCGGTTTCGTTCCGAATTGGTTATTTTTTTCACCTGATCACTGATAACCTATGGAGCGAGAAAATTGCCGTACCGACCACGGAACGCTTTTCTGCTGAATTTGAGGCTGATAAGGACTTCATCTGGGAAGTAAAGAAAGACTGGTATGGCCTCGACTATATTTACGTCCGCGACCATCCGGATTGCCTGTTCTGGCGCCTCTTCCTGGACGCCAAGCCGGATACCGGGGAATTGGAGTTCCTGCCGTTCGAGGCTGTTCGTCAGCGGGTTGAATACATCCAACAGGACTACCAACGCACTGACGAGGGCGTGCAAAGAGCGTATAGCCGTCCTTACATCTATCTTTCCGGAGCCGAGATGGATCGTTTCGTGGATGAATCCACCGGGCAACTTTCCCGTATATACCAACATCTATGGATCAACGGCGGAGCCATGGACGGTTTTATATCCGCCCTGGATTTGATGATCTGATTTAGCGAGGAGAGATCCAAATGGCAAACAAGCGCGACATTATCAACAACCAGAACAGCGGCTTCTTCCAGGACCTGGTCCTGCGCATCAAACTCATCCTGCGCCTGATCGGCGACCGGCGCGTCAATACTTTCTTGAAACTGCTGCCAATTGCAGCAGCCATATACGTTATCTCGCCATTGGACTTGATTCCCGGCGCAGTGTTGCCGTTTATCGGTGCTTTGGATGATGCGGTTGTAATCTGGTTGGGCACCACGCTGTTCGTGACACTTTGTCCTGAGGAGGTTGTCCAGGAACATACCAATGCTTTGCATAATGTGATCCCCGGCACCTGGCGGGACGCACCGAAGGAGGAGGAAAAGGCTGGCGAGATCATTGATGCTGAAGCGAGTGATGGCCCTAATGACGGGTAACTCTCCTCATGCTCATCCAGATCCTCTGTCGATGATGACGGGTTTTCTGCTCGCCCTGAGCCTCCTACTGCCGGCCTGCGGTCCATCCACGACGGTTACGCCTTCCCCGACCGCATCCCCCCTGGCTCCCAGCCCGCCGTTCCCATCTATGGCCCCAACAGAGGCTCCTCCCACTGTAAACCCTACAACCTTGCCCAATTCACTCCCCTCCTTCCCAGACCCGGCCGCCTATAACTGGGTCCCGGTCGTTTCCGGGCTGGAATTGCCGGTGGATATCCAGAATGCCAGCGATGGAACCGGGCGGCTGTTTATCGTCGAGAAGCGCGGCCGCATCCTTGTCCTTCAGAACAACCAGCTGTTTCCCCAGCCTTTCCTGGATATTCGCGGCGAGGTGGACAGCCGTGGGACGGAACAGGGTCTGCTTGGGCTGGCCTTCCACCCCAGGTATGTTGAAAACGGCCTTTTCTTCGTCAATTACATAGACTTGAATGGAAATACCGTTATTGCGCGCTTCCACGTTTCTACGGAGGACCCGAACCACGCTGATCCAGCCAGTGAAGCTGACCTGTTGGACGTCAAGCAGCCTTATGCCAACCATAATGGCGGGGGCCTGGCGTTTGGCCCGGATGGATATCTCTACATCGGGTTGGGGGATGGCGGCTCCGAGGGCGACCCGCTTCGAACCGGCCAAAACCTGCAAACCCTGCTTGGAAAAATCATTAGAATTAACATAGATTCCGGAGACGCCTATACCATTCCTCCCGACAATCCATTTGCCGGAGGGGGCGGGCTGCCAGAAATCTGGGTGTACGGATTGCGCAACCCGTGGCGCTTCTCCTTCGACCGGCTGACCGGCAACCTTTATATCGGCGACGTCGGGCAGGATAAGTGGGAAGAGGTGGACTTCGTCCCGGCAGGGATCCCCGAGGGAATGAATTTCGGCTGGAGTTTTTACGAAGGCCTGCACTCTTATCAGGACCAGCCGCCTGCCAGTGTGACTTTTACGTGGCCAGCTGCCGAGTACTCACACTCCGATGGCTGTTCCGTGACCGGCGGTTTTATCTACCGCGGTTCTGCTCTACAGGAATGGCAGGGCGTCTATCTCTACGGCGATTATTGCTCGGGCAGGGTCTGGGGTCTGATCCAGACCGGTCCGGATATCTGGCAGGCGCAAGCTCTATTTGAAACCGAGGCGCAGATCACCACCTTCGGAGTGGACGAAGCCGGAGAAATTTATCTTACTGATTACCGGTCCGGAGCGCTGCTGCGTTTGACCCGACGGTAATGATTCATAATGTTTGCGGACTTTTATTATCTAAAATAAGTGAATCGTCGTGCCAACATATGATACCTGTCACTGGATAAATTGCTTTGCCTAAACTAAAATTATAGTTATCTTGGAGGTGTTTTATGGCTGAACGGACATGGGAAGTGAGCAAGGTTTGTTTCTGCGACCACGTCAAACAGGAAGTGGCGTTGGAGGCCGAGGTGCTCTATCCGGCCGATACCCTCCCCGACCCGCCGCGGCTGCTGGCTCATCGCTGTTCGCTTGGCATGCAGTGCAACCAGTTCGCCCAGCCGACCTGCGTCTGGGCTGGCACGAACCCGGATTACGATCCTTTCCGCCGGTAAGATAATAATGGAATTTCTCCTCTTCTTTAGCTGGTTTTTATGGCTTTTATTAATGCTATAATCTTGAAAGATTTCCTAAGAAAGGAAGACGAACATGGCACTTTAGGCGTAAATATACGACGAAACGTTTCATAACGATGCCCAACCAGGCAGCGTTCGCTTTGTCGCATGGCGCCTGAAAGCGTTCTTGGAAGAGATATCCTGTTTTATCTAAATTTGCAGCTTACCTACCGCGAGTGGAATAGCATCCAGGCGTGATGTGACGAACCACTGGCGGTTTTTGTTTGTTCGCTCTTAATAAGCTCCAAGGAAGAAGGAGAAAATCTATGAAAACCATTAATTTACGCCCAGCTGAACTGGAGCGTGATTTTGGACAGATCGCAGCATTGTTCTCGCTCACGGAAGATGAGCCAACTTCAGAACTTGGTCTCAAGGTGGATTACGAAGAGCATCGGGAGCGGATTATACGCTTGATGGTGGCCGAGGATGAGCAGGGAGAACTGCTGGGATTTAATTGGGCCACGCGCAGCCGGTTTGATGCAAACCAGGCATATTTCTATGTGATTGTCAAGCCGGAGCAGCGCGGGCAAGGGGCAGGCCTCCGGTTGTATGAGGATTTGGAGAAGACAATTGCAGAGGCACAGGCAAAAAAACTGCGGGTCAACATCCGCGATACCTGCCCGGAATGCCGGGCGTTTGCTGAACGGCGTGGTTTCAGCGAAAAGAGGCACCTTTTTGCGATGGCATTGGACCTGGACGCTCTCGATGACCGGCCTTATGACGAGATCATTGCCAGGCTGAAGAGCGAAGGGTTCCAGTTCACTTCGATGGAGGCATTGGGCAATACAGAAGAAGCCCAGCGCAAGCTGTATATCCTGAACGACACGGCAGCCGCTTCCACGCCTGGTACAGATGGCGAGCATTCTTGGACTTCGTTCGAGGATTTCCAGAAACACGTGTGCCAATCGGACTGGTACAAGCCCGCCGGGCAGATGGTGGCCATAGACACGGCCACAGGTTCCTGGGCTGCAATGAGCGCCATTACCCGCATGGAGGGGAGAGATTATGCCTATAATCTGTTTACGGGGGTGGATATGCCTTACTGCGGGCGCAAGCTGGGGCAGGCGGTTAAGGTATTGGCGCTGCGTTATGCGCGGGAGGTGTTGAACGTAAACTCGGTACGCACCCACCACAATACCAGGAATCTGCCGATGATTGCCATTGACCGCAAGTTGGGTTATACACCATTGCCGGGTACTTTCTTGATGGAGAAGAACCTGGAAGCTTGAGGAAGCCAGTCGCTTCCCACCACGAAATCATTACTGAAGGTGCCTTAAACTCAGGTTCGGGCATGAGTTTGGGCACTTTTCAAGGGATCGGCAAAAAACAGGTTGAGCGGGTGTTTTTCCCCGCTCAACCTGTTTTTTGACATTCTACTCCCCTCTCCCGCAGGGTTTTCAACTATAAAAAGTCCATCATGCTCGGGAGAGGGGCAGGGGTGAAGGCCGAAACGCTACCTATGATCGATGTGGATGCCGTTCTAGTCGATTGATTGGGCTGGAAATAGAGGCTTTCAAGCCTGATCGTTGAATTGTCTGAGCTTAAGTCCGGACTTCATCTTAAAGGGTTAAACCAAAAAGGCGGCCCCGTGAGAGGGACGCCTTTTTGATTGGCTTTCATCAAAAACTTACTTGACTTCGATGACGGCGCCGGCTTCTTCCAACTTCTTCTTGGCGTCCATGGCGGCATCTTTACCGACTGCGGCCATCACTTTGCCGTCGGCGGTCTCGGCCAGGGCCTTGGCCTCGGTGAGGCTCAGGTTGACCAGTTGGCGGATGACCTTAATGACCTCGATCTTCTTGGGGCCAGGATCCTTGATGACGACATCGAATTCGGTCTTCTCTTCGACGGCCTCAACGGCAGCCGCAGGAGCAGCACCGGCAACAGCCATGGCAACGGGAGCAGCGGCGGAAACGCCCCACTTCTCTTCCAATTTCTTGACCAGTTCAGCAGCTTCGAGGACCGAGAGCCCGCTTAACTGTTCGACAATTTTTTCCAGATCAGCCATTGTAAATCTCCTTCAGATTTCTATGAAATAGTTTGTTGTTGGAGTAATAACGACTGGAGTCGTTACTACGATATCTAAGCCGCAACAGGCGCGGCCTTTTCGGAATACACCCTGACCACGTAGGCCACCTGGCGGCCAGGTTCAGCCAGTGTTCGAACCAGTTTGCTGGCGGGAGCCTGCAGAATACCCAGCAGTTGCGCCCGCATAACGGGCAGGGGCGGCAGGCTGGCAAGTGCCTTGACCTCGGCGGGTTTGAGCGTTGCAGCGCCCATGAAACCACCTTTGATCTTGACGGCTTCCAGGCCTTTGGTCGCTTCCATGAGCGCCTTGGCGAACCCAGCGGGGTCGGAGAAAGCAAAGCCGATCGCCGTGCTCCTATCTGCATAGTCAGCCGGGACTTTGAAGCCAGCCTTTTCCAGAGCCAGTTTGGCCAGCGTGTTCTTGACGATATGGAATTCACCGCCAGCCTCGCGGACCTTGACGCGGATGGCATCCAGGTTACTCATCTTCAAACCGGAATACTCAACCAGAACAACAGCCTGGCTCTTGCTAACCCACTCAATATACTGGGTCAGCATGGCCTCTTTCTGTACTTTTGATTTTGCCAAAGAATATCACCTCCTTTCCAATCATAAAGTCTTTGCCCGAGTGTTCCAGGCAAAGACTTTTACTCCCCGGAAAGGGAAGGGTGTTTCCACCAGTCTTCACCTGGGCAGGAGATTAAGCTCTTCGAGTTTGCTTGGAGCGCCTGCTGTCTTCGGCGAAGGAATAGATCTCGGGCGGGGCGAATATTGCTATTCGCTTTCCTCCATTGACTGGGCCAGGTTGGCATCAATCTTGATACCGGGGCCCATCGTTGAAGTCATTGTGATGTGCTTGATGTAATTGCCCTTGGCAGCCGCCGGGCGGGCCTTCTTGATGGCCTCCATCAATGCAGAGAAGTTTTCATAGATCTTTTTCTCGTCGAACGAGGCTTTTCCGATCGAAACGTGGATGTTGGCAGTCTTGTCCAGGCGGAATTCGACACGGCCGGCCTTGGACTCGGTCACTGCGCGGCCAATATCTTCGGGACCAACGACCGTGCCAGCCTTGGGGTTCGGCATCAGGCCACGCGGTCCGAGCACGCGGCCGAGTTTACCGACCTTGCCCATCATGTCTGGTGTGGCGATGGCAACATCAAAGTCGAGCCAACCATTCTGGATCCTGGTCAGGGTCTCTTCATCATCAGCAACTGTATCGGCACCCGCGTTGCGGGCGTTGGTTGCGCCGTCACCCTGTGCAAAGACCAGCACGCGCACGGCCTTTCCCAGACCATGCGGTAGAACAACCACATCGCGCACCTGCTGGTCAGCCTGACGGGGGTCCAGGCCCATGCGCATGTGGACTTCGACAGTGGAATCAAATTTTGTGTACGATGTTTCTTTTACCAGTTTGACCGCTTCAGTGGGGTCGTAGAATTTATCCAGATCCACTTTGGCCGCCGCGGCCAGGTATTTCTTTCCGTGTTTTGCCATGAGTTCTCCTTTGTGGTGCAAGCGGGCCGGGGAATTATCCAGACCCTCCCACCGGGTTAATCAACGACGTTAATGCCCATGCTGCGGGCAGTGCCCTCAATCTGGCGCATGGCACCTTCGATGTCAATCGCGTTCAGATCCTTCATCTTCAACTGCGCAATCTCTTTGACCTGGGCACGGGTCACGTTGCCGACCTTTTCACGGTTCGGTATGCCTGAACCTTTGTCCACGCCAGCCGCCTTGCGCAGCAAGACAGCAGCAGGGGGGGTCTTCAGGACGAAGGTAAACGAACCGTCGGTATAGACGCTAATTTCTGCCGGAAGGACTTCGCCCGGGCGGTTGGAGGTGCGGGCGTTGTAATCCTTGCAGAATGCCATGATATTGATGCCATGGCCGGCCAGCGCCGGGCCAATGGGGGGTGCAGGATTGGCCTTGCCGGCCTCAATCTGCAGACGAACAATTGCCTTGATCTTTTTTGCCATTTTTACTCCTTGTACCGGGGGCTGACCCCGGCACTCTGTGGTTTTAGCGGGTGATTACGGGACACCCTCCCACCGATTCAGGCCAAGCCTCGGCCTGTTACCGTCAAATTAAGCTTTTTCCACCTGCAAGAAGTCCAGTTCCACCGGCGTTTCGCGCCCGAAGAACGAGACCAACACGCGCACCTTGGTACGCTCCATGTCAATTTCTGCAACTACACCCCGGAAATCGTTGAACGGCCCATCCACGATGCGGACGCGTTCCCCGACCTTGAACGTCACTTTGATCGTCGGCGCCTCGGCTTCCATGCGTTTGAGAATCTGAGCCACTTCCTCGGGGCGCAGGGGTGTCGGCAGGTTACCCATGCCGACAAACCCGGTCACGCCTGGTGTGTTACGTACCACGAACCATGATTCTTCACTCAGAGCCATATTGACCAGCACGTAACCAGGGAAAATGTGACGTTCCACGGTACGTCGTTTGCCATCCCGCACTTCGATCTCTTCCTGGGTGGGCACAACAACGTCGAAGACCTTGTCCTTCATGCCCATCGTCTCAATACGCTGCTCGAGGTTATGGCGTACTTTGTTTTCGTAACCGGAATAGCAATGAATCACATACCAGGCCGGTCCCTCGGGGATCGCTTCAGAATCTACTCCCGGAACAGGGGTTTCCTGGCGAACAGTCTTTGGTTCGCTTAAAACAGGCTGTTCCGGGTGAGATCCATCCTGCTCGGATTCAACCGGTTCCTGCTCAAACTGTTCTTCCGGATCTTGATCGTACATCATTCAACCTCGTTGGCCTAATTCCAGGGAGAGATCAGGCGCCAATCATCAGGGCAAGCAACTTACTGCCTCCCCAGTCCACCAGACCGAGGAACAACGCCATGAAGATCAACACAAAAATAACAATGATGGTCAAGCGGCGGGCCTCCGGCCAGGTGGGCCAGTGGACTTTGCGCAGCTCACCAATCGTTTCGCGAAAGAAACGCTGGATGGCATTCTCGCGCTTGGGTTTATCGTCTCTACCAGCCACGTTAGACTCCTTCTTATTGACAGTGACAACGCCGCCTGACAATTTGCCGAAAAGGAAGGGCGGCGTTGTATCTACAGGCCAGGCAGGACTTGAACCCACAACCGCTCGTTTTGGAGACGAGAGCTCTACCAATTGAGCTACTGGCCTAGGCGCGCGGGGTGCAAGAATTGCGCCCCTGCGCGGTTACTTCGTTTCGCGGTGCAAGGTATGCTTCCGACAGCGTGGACAGTACTTGTTGAACTCCAGGCGGTTCGGATCGTTGCGGCGGTTCTTCTCCGTCACATAGTTGCGCTCTTTGCAGTCGTTACATGCCAGGATGATCACCGGGCGGACGTCTTTCTTTTTACCAGCCATTCTAATCTACCTAACTATCGAACTATTCGATGATTTTTGTGATGACGCCCGCGCCGACGGTCAGGCCGCCTTCGCGGATGGCGAACTTGGAGCCTTGTTCGAGCGCCACAGGCACGATCAGGGTCACGGTCAGGTCAACGTTGTCACCCGGCAGGACCATTTCCACTCCCGCAGGCAGCTCCACGTCGCCGGTCACATCCATCGTGCGGATGTAGAACTG
>CAIQQN010000302.1 GCA_903873975.1 uncultured Anaerolineales bacterium | reverse complement strand
GCCCTGGGCTACTTCCTGCTGGGCGGGTACCGCGCCGCCCGCTCGTTCATCTATGCTCAAGCGCGTCCGCTGGTCCACCCGGCGCAGATGGGGCTCGCCTACGGTGTGGCAGAAACCTTCAACGCGCTGTCGATGACACTGGCTCCGCTGCTGGCAGGGGTTTTATACACCCACACGCCAGTTGTGGTGTACCCGGTCAGCCTGGGACTGGTGGGGGTCACCCTGCTGGTCAGCGCCATATTTGCGCCGCACCAACCGGTTGAAGAACCAGCCGCGGCCAACCAATCCCTGGAACTTTGACCATGCTCGAAATCATCCGCCTTGTTTTAGGCCCTGTTTCAACGAACTGTTACCTGATCGCCGACCCCGACTCCGATGATGCTGCAGTGATTGACCCGGCCTGGGATGGACACGTAATCCTCGCCGAGGCGCAGAAACGCGGCTGGCGGATTGGTCAACTCTGGTACACCCACGCCCACTTCGACCATATTGGCGGCGCGGCCGAGATCGCCGAGGCGCTGAGTCCGCTGCCAATCGTTGCCCTTCACCCGCTCGATCATGACCTGTGGCAAATCCAGGGGGGTGCACTGCTCTTTGGAATGCGCATTGACCCCGGCCCGAAGCCGATGGTTGATCTGGCTCACGGCCAGAGATTGCATTTGGGCAGCATGACCTTCGAAGTTCGCCACACGCCGGGACATACGCCGGGCCATTGCGTGTTTTATTGTGAGCAGGCGGATATGCTCTTCAGCGGCGACCTCATCTTCCAGGGCGGTGTCGGCCGGACGGATTTACCTGGCGGTAATTGGGATGTACTGGTGGAGAGTATTCGGGAGCAAGTATATACTTTACCGGAGGAGACAAGGATTTTGTCGGGGCATGGGGAGGAATCGACCGTGGGGGAGGAGAAGGGCAAAAATCCGTTCGTGCGTGCCTGAGGGGAATGAGCACAAAGCGTGTCACCCTGACGAAGGAATAGGGCGGCTGCAGTTGACTTTTCCTTCTTTTTTAAACCATCCCCAGCACAGCCTGGAAAATCAAAAGCGCGGCCATTCCAATAACGATCGTTAGCAGGACATTCCTGGTGCGCCAGGCCACCAGCACAGCCAGCGCACCGGCGTAGAGCTGCGGGTTTCGTAGAGAGAGGTCCAGCACGGTGTTTCGGGAGGCAAGTTCGGGCAGGATGATGGCCGAGAGCACCGCCACCGGGACAAAACGCAGGCCGCGCCGGAACCAAGCGGGGATCTTGAGGCGGTCGAGCAAGAGGATGAACGAGAGACGGGTGCCAAACGTCAACAGACCGGCGAGCAGGATGACCAGCCAGAGGCTCATTTCGGCCTTCCTTCCACCAGCAGGCCGGCGAGGATGCCGAGGAAAGCGGCGACAAGCAGCCCGGTCTTGAATGAGAAACCAAAAGTCAGCAAACTGACCAGGGCGGCTGTGAAGGCCGCCACGACCCCGGCCTTGTCCCTGATGGCTGGGACAACCAGAGCGATGAAGGTCAGCGGGAGGACGAAACCGAGAGGCCAGGCCTGGGGGAGTTGCGCGCCGATGAAGATACCAATCGCCGTGCTGACCTGCCAGGTTGTCCAAAGGGTCAATCCGGCGCCGAGGAAGTACCAGTGCTTGTGAGCCGGGTCGCCTTCCTGGTTGTAATGGGTGATGGTGACGGCGTAAGCTTCATCAGTCAGGAGGTAGGCGAGCAGTAACTTCCAGCCCGGAGCGAGGTGACGCACGTGCGGCGCGACGGAGGCGCTGTAGAGTGCGTGGCGCAGGTTAACGACAAAGACGACCAGCAGGATCACCAGGCCAGAGGTTCCTGCACCGATCATCTGGGCTGCGATGAACTGGGAGGCACCAGCGAAAATAATGGATGACATGGCCTGGGCAAGCGGGACAACGATATGAGCATCGATCGCCAGCGCACCGAAGATCAGGCCGAAGGGTGCCACGCCGAGCAAGATGGGTGCTTCATCACGGACACCGAGCCAGAATTCGCGCCCGGGGGTGGTGGGGATTGTGGATTCGTTCATAATTTCAGGAGCAAGCCTGTTTGCCCGCTCCTGATCTTATCTACTTTGCATATTCCGTTGCCCGCGTCTCGCGGATGACCGTCACCCGGATCTGGCCGGGGTACTGCATGGTCTCCTCGATTTTCTTGGCGATGTCGCGCGCCAGGCGGGCTGCTTCCAGGTCGTCGATCTCTTCGGGACGGACGATGATGCGCACCTCGCGTCCGGCCTGGATGGCGTAAGCTTGCGAGACGCCTTTGAAGGCGGTGACCATATCCTCCAGGGTGCGGATGCGTTTGATGTAGGCTTCCAAGTCCTCGCGGCGTGCGCCGGGACGGGCGCCGGAAATCGCATCGGCAGATTCAGTGATGATGGCTTCAACACTCTCCTGCTCCACCTCGTGGTGATGAGAAGCAATGGCGTTGACCACGCCCGGATTCACGCCGTAGCGTTTGGCAAACTCTGCGCCCAGAAGGGCATGGGTACCTTCCTGGTTGTGATCCATGGCCTTGCCCAGGTCATGCAGGAAGCCGGCCTGGCGGCAAACGTCCTCGTTGGCGCCCAATTCGGCCGCCAGGATGCCGGAAAGTTTCGCCACTTCCACAGCATGAGCCAGCTGGTTTTGCCCGTAGGAGGTGCGGAACTTGAGCCGGCCCATCATGTGCAGCACTTCCGGGTGCAGGCCGGTGACACTGGCGTCAAAGGCAGCCTGTTCGCCAGCCTCGATGATGACCTTGTCCACAGCTTTTTGCTCTTCCTCCAGCACCTTTTCGATATGCGCCGGGTGGATGCGGCCATCCAGGAT
>CAIQQN010000301.1 GCA_903873975.1 uncultured Anaerolineales bacterium | reverse complement strand
CCCATCCTGAATAATGACATTCAAGTTGGGCATACTCATATCGAAATATCTCCGCCCGACATCCACAATCTTCGGATCAATCTCAATTCCATCGATGACCACGTTCGGGAAGACCGCGGCAGCCTGGCGGGCGGTCGTCCCGGCGGCCAGGCCGACGATGGCGATGCGGCGCACATCCTCCGGCTGGCGGTTTGCGTAAAAGAACGGTCCCACCAGGAATTGCTGCCAGGGTCCGCCATATTCCAGCGTCTGCGGGTTGTACTCCGAGTGGATGCCCTGGCCTTCGTTCAGCCGCAGGTAACGCGTCCCGTTGTATTCAAGCACCTGGATATAGTTATAAGCTGACTCGGTTTCGTAAATCTGCCCGCCAGATTTCTTGATGCCGCCCCGGCTACCAAAGATTGCCAGCAACGCCAGTGCAATAACCATCAAAAGATAAGGGAAGACACCCCGCCGTCCAGAGCTCAAACCAAGGCCTGCCAATGCGACAAAAAGCAGGAACAGGCTGAAAACCAGAAAGGTACGGGTGGTACCGATGGTGGGGATCAGAAGCAGGGTTGGCAGGAATGTCCCGATGAACGAGCCGATGGTCGAGATTCCGTAAATGGTCCCGGAAACATTCCCGGCTTTGCCGGCATCGTTCATCGAAAGCCGGATGGCGAATGGCGAAATCATCCCGAACAACGTCACCGGGACCGTGAACAGCACCAGCACACCGGCAAACGCCCCAGCCAGGATACCAATCTGCAGACTATCGAAGGCATTTGCCGCCAGGCGCAACACCGGGCTGGCGATATACGGCACGATGCCGAGCATGAATGCTCCCCAGGCCAGGATAGCATACATCGTTTTTGGATGAGGCGACCGGTCCGCCCAGCGCCCGCCGATAAAGTAGCCCGCAGTCAGGTAGACCAGGATCAGTCCGATAATCACCGCCCAGACGGGATTGCTGGTGCCAAAGATGTTGCCGAGCAGGCGTGCTGCGCCAAACTCGGCTGCCATCGAGGTCATACCGGAGACGAAGACGGTAAAGTAGAGGTATTTACGCATGGGAGAATTATAACCTTGAGTAGGGAGGAGAGAGTAGAACGGAGAGCAAAGCAGGAAGAAGACATTATTAATTGCGGATTGGAAAGAGCTTTACCACGAAGAAGGCCATTTTAGATTTCAGATTGATGATTTAAGATTGAAGAACAAAAAAACATTAACCACCTCAAGCGTTGAATGTCAAACGATTAACGTCAAAGATGGTGTATAAGAATCGGCACCAAAGTATTCGTTTGTTATCGGAAAAAAAGAGGAACAAACGAATACCCCCCGGTTCCAGTGTTCTCTTCGAGGGCTTCTTCATTTTTAATTCCACTCCCAGGCAGAGGAATTTGGTCACTATTCGTTTTTTGCAAAACAAACGAATACCATGAAGATAGGAAAGAGGGGAGAACTGAGACCAGAGAGCAGTCTCGGGTGGTCGTCTCCCGACGGGGAGGATGTCCCCTTCGGGTATGGTATGAGAGGTTTTCGTCTCCGCTTCGCTCCGTTCAGACCACCCAGACCAGGGGGCGATGCCAGCAGGATCCCCAAGAGGCGGGGGTGCGAAAATCGGAGAGGCCAGGGTTGTGCATTGTTCCTGAGGAACAATTGAGGAACAATTATTCCTCTGGCCGCGCGACTGTCTATGCCGTTCGCCAGGGGATTAAAATCCCGGCTCAGAGTGAAAGCCCGCTAAAGCGGGCTGCGTTCGCCATCTTTACCATTCACCCTGTGGGAACAATGTACCCTACCTTCTTTAGGCACGATATCCCGGAAAAGCACCGGGATGTGCCGCCGGAAGATCCAGTACGCCATTACAGACCGAATAAAAGTCGCTCTTTTTCCGTGGAACGAATAAGGGGGTATTCATCCACTCTATAAAACCCGCTGATGTTAAGGTGCAAAATGAAACAATGGCAACGACTCACCGTGAGGATCACAGCGACCTATGAATTGTAGAACATATATTCTAATCTGTCAAGCGCCCTTTGGCGATCTGGGATCCTCTGCTTGTCAAATCATGGCAGGGCGTGTATAATTCCGCCCGCTTCCGGCACAGGCCGGATAGATTCCAGCAACGCTGGAAAAATTCATGCGAGAGCGAAGGTAATCCCAACCCGTAGTTGCGACTTCAGCCACTAAAAAAACGACTAAAGTCGTGACTACAACACTGGGGTGAGAGGCGCTCAAGGAAGGTAAAGATGGAGAAAGTCGTTTTAAAAGCAACACCCCGTACCGCGACCGGACGACAGGTGCGAGCCTTGCGCCGCAGTGGACTATTGCCGGCGGTCATTTACGGGCACAACGTGGAACCGATCAGTATTTCACTGGAAGGCCGCGAGGCCGGGCGGGTTCTGGGACGATTATCGTCCTCCAGCCTGGTCACAATTGACCTGGAAGGCAAGGAATACCCATCCCTGGTGCGCGAGAAACAGCAGAACCATATCAAGCGTACGCTTATCCACGTGGACTTCATGGTCGTTTCGCTGACCGAGAAGATCCGCGCGAAAGTCGGCATTGTACTGACTGGTCTCTCGCCTGCCGTAAAGGACTTCAATGCCATGCTGATCAACGGCTTGAGCGAACTCGAGGTGGAGGCTTTCCCCCAGGACCTGCCGGCAAGCATCGTGGTGGATATTGCCGCCCTGGTCAAGATCGGCGATGGTATCCATGTGCGCGATATCATCCTTTCGGACAAAGTGCAGGTAATGGATACGCCGGACGAGATGATCGTCCTGGCAACGGCTCCGGCCAAGGAAGAGGTCGAGGAGGTTGTTACTCCAGAGGCCGCAGTGGTCGAAGAGGGTGCAGAACCCGAAGTCATCGAGAAGGGCAAGCTGGAAGAAGAAGGCAAAAAAGAGGAAGAGAAGAAGTAATCTCTGCCCGGTTGGAAATACCAGTAGGGACGCAGTCCATGGCGTCCCTACTTTTTTTATATTTCTTAGCAACTGGGTGAATAGGGGATGCTAGGCAGGGATGCAGCGCTTCGATTATTTATGGCTCTCCCGTTTTTAACGGGAAAATTACACCGAACTGATACCCCTTTCCCTTTGTGCGGTTGTAAAATATACTGATCCATATAGAAAGAAAAACCATCATCGATCGTTTTTTAACAAAAGCCAGGAGCGCAATTTCGGATCATATTTCCAATATCTGATCGGCTGACTATTTTTATGAAAACTAACGTTCCCTTGATCTCCAGCCTGCGCAAACCATTCAGATCATTTCTGTTATTGATCTTGATCGGGTTGATTTCATTTGGCTTTATGACGAAAGCCGTTGAATATATTCTGGTGCAGAGCCAGACCGAGGCTTTGGGCAGCTACTACCGCTCGATCGGGATGCTCCAAAATACGAAAGATCCCCAAGTGGGGGATGTTTCAGCCGGAATCGAATTGATACAGACCAGCCCCTATTTCGCCTATGGCGACCAGCGGGAGGTGGTTTCAGGCGTCATGCCGCAAACTTATAATCAAAACTTTCTCCTGGCAAACTTTCCCGAGATTCTTGGTAGTTTTCCTAAAGAGTCCTGGCCCAATACCCACAATACGGATATGTGGTTTACGGGTGAACTTATCAAGATGGAGGAAGTAAAGATACAGGCTTCACAGACAGAAAATGAGCAAACGGTTGGCTACTATCTTGAGTTTAAAATCGATACGGTTCTAGCCGCCTACCCCGAGTATGCCACGCAGGGGAAAGTGATCAGCCTCCTTTTTACATTCCCAAATCATGAGGCAGCCATCCCATTGATCCAGAAGATGGAAGCCGGTCAAAGGTATTTTATCCGTGGTTGGGAAAACATTGGTCTTGTGGCTGATCCCACCTGGCGGCAAGACCTTATCTACGGTACCCAGCAAGAAGCTGCATACGGTGATTATCAGATCAAACCGCTGGACGATGGTCAGCTCTGGTATGTTCCGCTGGATGCAGGCGCGAGCATCGATTTCAGCGACCCTGCCACGGCCTCCATCAAGAATCAGATCGATGTCTTAAACGAAAACCTGCATACCTTGGGCATTATCGCCACCGCGGATATGAGCGCCATGCCGCAGACGCAGGAGGCTTCCCGCATTTATTACCTGACGGCAGGACGCTGGCTGAACCACCAGGACGACCTGGACGGAAACAAAGCCATCGTGGTGCCGCAGGAATTCGCCGACCTGGCAGGCCTTCAACTCGGCAACGAGATCCCGCTCACCTTCCGGCCGTTGACAGATACCTATTATGGATTAATTCGGGATGGCGTAGATTCGCTTAACTGGAGAAGCTACCCAACCTACCAGGATACCTTCACGATCGTTGGATTGTATGCCAGAACAATTCAGAGCGGTTTTTATGCCTATATCCCAACCTCCAGTTTGCGGCCTGGCTTTACATCAACGATGCAAGACCAATTCACATCTGAAAACGATTACAGTTTTGTTCTCAACTCATCCCGTAACCAGACCCAGTTCATCCAGGAAAACAAAGCCCCCCTCCAGGCACTGGGCATCAACCTGACTTTTCTTGCCAACAATGGACAGGCCTACTGGGATGCGGTTGATCCCATCCGCCGCTCCTTATCGGCGGACCTGCTGGTCTTTGGTTTGTTGATGGCGGTCGCGCTCCTCCTGGCGGTTTTTCTGTACGTGATGGCGCGCAAACGGGACTATGCGATCTTAAGAGCATTGGGCGTCCCAGCAAGGCAGGCCAACAGGCAACTGGCCCTGCCTCTGCTTTTGTTGGGCGAACTCGGGATCATCGCCGGCGGGTATTCATCCTGGAATTATGCAATCAATCAAGCCAAAGCAGCCTTATCCGCCTTACCGACACCAGCCGGAGTCTCTCCCTCTGCGGACCTCAGCCCCTTCGTCCTGGTCGGCTTGTGCGCAGCAATTTTCCTTCTCCTGGCCCTGTTTGCCTGGCTGGGAGTGTTCTTCCTAGCCAATAAACCAGTCTATGAAATTCTTCAAGGCGAGACTTCCCAAAACACAGGAGGGCGAAAGCGACCAGGAAGCAGTAACTCAGGCCAGCCCATTCCTTCCCCGGATTCAAACCTGGCCAGCACGGTTGGCAAAGATGGAAGCGAATTACAAGAACACCTTGCGAGCAACGCCGATCCCGCTCTGCAAAGAAAATACAAGCCTGCCTCCTTGAGCCGGTACGTGCTCCATCACTTGCTGCGTTCCAGGCTCAAATCCTTCCTGACCCTGGCCGTTGCCCTGGGCTTTATGCTCGCCTCGGGTTGGATCCGGCAGACCATGGAACGCAGCCGACTGGAAGTGGATGCCCTCTACGATACGACCGTGGTGCAAGCCGATATTTTGCCGGCCGATCCTTCAGCAAGTTCAAGCGGAGAAACGCAGGGCGTAGGAACCGGCTTTGTATCCCTGGAAACCATCAACAGCGTTTTGAACAGCGGCTTCGTGAAAAGCAGTGTTCTCGAAGCCGATACTGCCTGGTTCAAAATAAAAAGCCTCGCTTCTCAAGACGCCTCTACCGGAAAATTCCCGGTGTATGCTTATGACAGCCCGGAAGCGTTCCAAGTCGGCCTGGCAGACCCGGGTTCGCTCGTTTTTGCATCGGGATGGGATCTGAACCTCTTCGCCGGACCGCGCACGCCGGAACAAATCCGGGCAGAGGGAGTGCCCGCCCTCTTCCCGGCGAACCTGCTCGAGCAGTTGGGACTGAATGTCGGCGAGAATATTCGGATCACCGATCAAGCCAACCTTACCCACCCCTGTGTCATCGTTGGGCAATACGCAGGCGGGATCGGCAGCACCGTTAATTCCATCTATACTCCAAGGGCAGGCAGTTACATATTAATCCCACTCTCCGCGTTGGAATCCATCGAAGAAAATCAGACCAAATTCACGGTGGCGCATTTCAGCCTCGATCCAAAGAAAAATCGGGAGCTGGCCCAATTGCGTGCGGACATGGAAAAAGTCATGGGGGTTTACGGCGGCAGATTACGCTTTATCATCTGGGATGAGGAGTTGAGGCTCGTGATCGCCCAACTGGAGAAGAATCTATCCCTGCTCGTGGTGCTCTATCCCGTGGTGATCGCCGTGTCGGTCTTGATCGGCGCAGGGCTGTGTTTCCTGCTCCTGCTGCAAGCGACCCGCGAGGCTGCCATACTGCGCGTGCTGGGAACCACCCGGGCGGCGGTAAGGCTGGCGCTGATCATTGAACCCTTGATCCTTTCCATCCTCGGGGTGATGCTCGGCCTGGGAATCTCCCGTCTTTTGGGGATGACCTCGAATCTTGTGTCGACTGTTCCATTATTGACCGGCGCCGGTCTGTACCTGGCAGGGGTTCTGGCGGGGTCGGTGGCCGGGGCTATCTCGGTCACCAATAAGAAACCCATCGAACTTTTACAGGTCAAAGAGTAAGGAGAGAATAATGCCCGAACTCAAGCTGGAGAACGTAAGTTATCAATACAAACACGGTGACCGGAAAGTGGTCAACGCAGTCACCTGCCTGTTTGAAGGCGGCAAATTGAACTCCGTGGTAGGGCCTTCAGGCAGTGGCAAGACTACGCTGCTCTCGCTCATGGCCGGTCTTGATCAGCCTACGGAGGGACAAATCCATATCGATGGCGAGTCGTTTGCCGATCTGGATCTGGATCAATACCGGCGTGAGCGGGTATCCATGATCTTTCAGGCCTTCCATCTTTTTCCCCTTTTGACCGCCCTGGAAAATGTTAGCTTCCCCATGCAGCTCAACGGCGTTTCAAAGCAGGCGATCCCGGAAAAGGGGAAGAGCCTATTAGCTTCCGTGGGGATCACGGAGGACAAATTCAAACGCTATCCGGCCAATCTCTCCGGCGGGGAGCAGCAGCGCGTCGCAATTGCCCGCACCCTGGCGACAGGCGCCCATGTTCTGTTAGCAGATGAACCCACCGGAAATTTGGATAAAGCCAATGGCGATAAATTGATCGAAATCCTTGGACAACTGGCGCATGAACAGGGGTATTGTGTCATTATCGTCACGCATGATCCCAGTATTGCCGAGCGTTCCGATAAAGTTTGGCGCATGTCCGATGGTGTTTTAATAGAATATCAACTCGTTTCATCATAGACGATCAGGATACCATTGTGTATCAAGATCAGTGAGAAGGGGAATGTTAAAATAGCGAACGTAACTTCAAGTCCTTTCGTTTACACGTTTTGGCAGCTTTCCTTCCGTTTTCCCGTTAAAAACGGAAGAGCCCTATTTGTTTAAAAGTCCCAACACCGACAGGAAATTGAGGGTCATTCTCGCGCTGGCTCCCCACAGGATTTCGCCATCATAAGGATGATACCTAACCACCGGGAAAGGCCGCAGGAATCCTTCTAATGTTACCGGCTGCTCGCTCCAGTGGCCGGGATTGGCCAACCAGACCAGAGGGATGGTAAAGACACGTTCCACCTCCGCCGGCTCGGGCCGGACCTCATACGGCCAAGGCATTACACCGACCACCGGCGTGACGCGGTAGCGGGTAATGGTGTGCACCTCGTTCAACCGCCCCAGCAGCCGGACATCGCCCGATTTCAGCCCGATCTCCTCCCCGGCCTCGCGCAAAGCGGTCTGCTCCGGAGTTGTCTCGTCTGGATCGCAGGCGCCGCCGGGGAAGGAAACCTGTCCCTTGTGATGTTCGACAGCCTCGGTGCGGCGGGTAAAGACGAGATGCCATCCTGCTTTCCACCAGACAAGCGGGATCAGCACAGCGGCGCATTTCAACTGCCCGCCTGCGTACATTTCGGCATAACCGTCAGTGGAGGCGACTACGCCTTGCTGGTAAGCAAGGCGCAAGTGCTCTGCAATGGCGGCTTCTGTCAAGTCGGGGTGCATAATCACCAGGGTTCTGGTACTCGCAACAAGATGAAAGGACGTCCGAAAGGTCGAACAAAACTGTGTTGTCGGTGCATTTCACCTACTTGGATTATTCTTCCAGTTCATCCGCATCTATCTCTTCCAATTTCGATCTGCCGCTCGTTTCCTCCAGCAACGCCTTCGCCCGTTCATCCTCGCTCGGTTCGATGCGTCGACCGAAAGTCAGGAAGCCGGTGTGCGCCACCATCCGGTCAGTGGGACGCAGACGGGTCGGCTCCGGCTTGTAGTAGCGCAGCAGGAGTTCACACACTTCCACAAAGGCGAAATGCTCCCGCCGCAAAACGTAAAGCAGTCTTTCCACCTGGTTAAAAGTGGGCACCAGGTTACAGAAAAAACCGCCCGGCTTGAGGGCGAGGCGCACCTGCTGAACATAATCCCACGGGTTGGGTACATCCAGGAAACAGGCATCCACGTTTATCTCGGCAATACCATCGGCAATATCCCCCAACTTGAACTCCACCTGCGAATCCAGCCCCAAGCGCTCCAGATTCTTGCGCGCCAGATGCTGGAACTCAGGGCGTTTCTCATAGGTGACAACGCGCCCCTGTGGACCGACAGCGTAAGCCAGCGCCACGGTCATGGAACCGGAACCGGTTCCGGCTTCGAGAATGGTTTGTCCCGGCCCGATGGACATGTTGGTAAGGATGAAACCAATGTCCTTTGGATACATAATTTGGGTGCTGCGTTTCAGGTCAACCAGCAAATCGGCCAGCGATGGTTGCAGCATAAAAAATGGCGCGCCTTGGTGGCTGAAGACCTGCGAGCCCCAGGGTTTGCCAATCAACTCGTCGTGGGACAGGATGCCGCGGTGGGTGTGGTATGTACCGCCGGGGAGCAACGGGAAGATGAAATGCTTATGACGTAGCCCAACCAGGAGGGTCAGGTCACCAGCAGCGGCGTGGGTGGTATTCAAATTCCAGGGCATGATTCAGGCATCAGGGATCAGGTGATCAGGAAGAAGGGGTGCTCAAATTCATGATTCCCTAATTTACCCATCTCCTTTAAGGTTTGAGATAACTCGCAAAGAAATCGGTGATGGCATTGTAGCAGGCCACCCGGTTGGCATGTTTCAGTACATCGTGGCCTTCATCCTCGAAGACCAGCAGTTGCATGTCCTTGCCTTTTTTCTTCAAGTCGTCCACCAACCCCACCGACTCTACCGCCACCACACGCGGGTCATTGCGGCCTTGAATAACCAGCATCGGGCAGGCCAGCGCCTCCAGGTATGTTTTAGGCGAACGCTCTATCAGGAAAGCCCGGCCCTCCGCCGTATCCGGGTCGCCGAGGGATATCTTGAGGCTCGGTTTCCACGTCTCCGGGAGGCGTTCGAAAAAGCCGATCAGGTCGTAGGGGCCAAACATGTCACATGCGGCTGACCACAGGACAGGGTTGCGACCGGCCAATGTCAGGGTCATGTAACCGCCATAAGAGCGCCCCATCACTGCAGCGCGATGCAGATCCAGGCGTTTGTCCTTTGGCAAGACTTTCGTCATGGCATGGACATGGTCGAGACGATCCTGGCCGCCCCAATCATGGTCCACCTGTTTCATGTAATTCAGGCCATAGCCGGTGGAGCCGCGAACGTTCGGCACGAAGACGGCAAAGCCGCGCAATGCCAGGAACTGGATAAGCGGCATCGAGAACCAGGCGAAGTCGGGGCGCTCCTGGCTTTGCGGTCCACCGTGGATGTAATACACCAGCGGGCGCGGACCGGTAAAGCCGAGAGCAGTGGCCGGCAGGTAGAGCCGGGCCGAAATGCGCGTACCATCAAACGAAGTGAAGGAGGCGTCCTCGCCCTTCGAAAGCTGCGCTTCCGGGATGCCCAGGATGCGCTCCTCAGTGTGCATGACGATGGTCTGGCGGTCTTTGCCTTCCACGGTGTAAATCTGAATCGGGCTGACAGCAGTGGAAAACGACAGCACAAATCGATCGCCTTTCCTGTCATAGTAAATGCTTTCCAGTTTGCCATCCGAGAGATCGTCCTCGCCTACGAGGGCGTACTTGAGAGTCATCATGCGCCTAGCTTCATTGAAGGTGCCCTCATACTCCCACGAACAACCGTCAATGTTGAAACCGACGGAGTAATGTGTCCCCTTCAGGTGCGAGAGGTGAGCCATCTCGCCTGCTCCGTTATGCAGGATACCCTCCAAATGGACAGGTTGGATCTCGCCCGGTTTGGTCAGGTCAATCACGCCCAGGCTGTACTTATCGTCGAACAGGGCGCTCGTCACCAGAATCCCAGTTCCCGATGGTGTCCAGGCGGATGCTCCCAACCCATTGGGTGGCACCGTTTTTCCCACCTTGCGCTGTCCAATCGGCGTGCCAAACAACAGACTCTTCTTACCGTCCTCCAGCATCCACAGCACACCGTCGCCAGCTGAATAGCCTTCCCCGAGCATCAACCGGGTATGGTCCTCGTTTGGACTGCCGGGGAACGAGCCATAGACGGATTCGTCCAGCTTGAAAAGTTCCCCCGTCCGAAGGTCAGCGCGGTAGGCTTCGAACATGCCCCTGTCCCTGCGTTCGGCGAAAAAGTAAACGATATTCTTCTCAGGGTCGCACTCGGTCAGGTGGACGCGGTAATTGCTCTCGAAGAATCCCTCGAAGGCCGGCTCGGGAAATCCGCCATCGATGGGAATGAGCATCGGCTGATAGTTCTCATCCCCGTCGTGGTCGAGCATGACGAGTATTTTATCGAGGAGGGGAATGACATAAAACGAGTATTCATTCTCTAGCAGAAGCGGATTCTGCATGGCAATGTGCGCAGGCAGGAGCGGTTCGGGCACCGATCCGCCGTAATACATGGCATACAGGCTCAACCTTCCGGAAAGGTTGCTGACAAAATAAATCCGATCTCCAACAAGCTGAGGGGAGAGATGCAGACGGGCAGAGAGGAAGGATTCTATTCGAGCGGTCATGGGATTATCCTTTCGGTAGATACAATTAATCTTATCACGAAAGTCTTGACGAATTCCAGACCGACAGATAAAATGTGTAGTGTAGGTGGTAAGTGTTCGTGCTGGAATCGCAGGGAGCCGGCCCAAGAGCAATCCACATGGGTCGGTGTTTTTTAAAGACACATCGCCGCAGCACCTCGACCGCACTGAATACCGAACACCACTATCCTATTCTTTTTTTGTTCACGTAAGGAGAAGTAGAAAAATGGCAGAGCGTGTGACCGGAACGGTCAAATGGTTCAATGCGTCGAAGGGCTACGGCTTCCTCGCACGCGAAGGCGGCCCGGATGTTTTCGTCCACTACAGCGCCATAGAGTCTGATGGGTTCCGCACCCTTCAGGAAGGCCAGGCGGTTGAGTTCGAAGTCGAACAAGGACCCAAAGGCCTGCAGGCTGCGCACGTCAAACCCCTGTAATCTCTCAATTGAACCCAAAAATCCTCCCCGTAACGGGGAGGATTTTTTTTATTTTGAAGGACAATGGATTATTTCTTTTTAATCTCGACCCGGCTTAACCATTCTCCAACAACCAGAAATATTGCACTGCCGAGGGTCGCCATCCCGGCATTGATCTGCCCGGCTGCTGCGAAATTCCAACCAAGTGCGCCGCCGACAAAGTGTCCGATCCAAAATCCCAGCCAGGAAAGGACAACAAAAAGAAACAGCCGGTTCAGGCTGCCGCCTCTCAAGAAGTGGAAGGCGGTGCCGTAAATAGTTGAAAGAACAATCCCAAGGATAATGGTGGGAAGAGTCATATTCCTCTCGTTCCTGCCGATTATATCACCGGTTGACTATACGCAGATCAGATGATCGTCCCGCCTCCGAGGACCAGATCGCCATCATAGAAGACAGCATCTTGTCCGGGTGTACTATCCCGCTGAGGTGAATCAAAGCAGACTCTGAAGTTACAGAAAGTCTCGCCCGGCTGGGCAACGCCTAGTGGCGTGATCTCGGCCCAGGCCTCTCTGGCTGTATAGCGTGTCTTGACTTGCGCGTGGAACGATTTCGTTGGCGCATCCCCTGAAATCCAATTGATATCTTTGGCGATCAGTTCGCGCGTGCCCAATTCCGACTCGCTCCCGACAACGAGGGTGTTCGTTGCAGCATCCTTCGCCAGCACGTACAGCGGGACATGAGATGGAACGCCCAGTCCCTTACGCTGGCCAATCGTGTAATAAGCCAGTCCCTGATGCTCACCAAGGATTTTTCCGTCGCGGGTCAAGATGGGACCGGGACGGCCAATCTCCGGGGCATTCCGGCGCAGGAATTCACGATAATCTTCCCCAGCCAGGAAACATAGATCCTGGCTATCAGACCGGGTAGCGGTGGGCAGGCCAAAGGTGCCGGCAAGTTTGCGGACATCGGTCTTGGGATACCCCCCCACCGGGAAGAGCGCTTTCGCCAGTTTCTCCTGTGTTAAAACGTGCAGCACATAGGACTGGTCTTTCGAACGGTCGGTCGCCCGTAAAAGCTGCCATCTGTTATCCTCCGTCTCCTGCTTTCTTGCATAATGCCCGGTGGCCAGATAATCCGCTCCAAGAGCCAGGGCATGGTTGAGCAGGAAATCCCACTTGATTTGCCGGTTGCAAATCACGCAAGGATTGGGTGTCACACCCTGGGCATAACCATCGAGAAAGGATTGCACGACGGTTGAATAGAAAAGATCCTTCGCATCAACAACGTAGAAAGGGATATCAAGCCTGGCAGCCACGCGGCGAGCCAGCGCCAGCGAGTCGGGCGCGCAACAGCGATTGGACTCTTCCCTGCCAGTCTCACTCCACAGGCGCAGCATCAAGCCAATAACGTCATAGCCTTGCTGTTTGAGCAAGGCCGCGGCGACGGAGGAGTCTACACCTCCAGACATGGCTACGATAACTTTAGACATTTTTAACCGGAGATAAACAGAGATGAACAGGATAAGGATGATGAATAGTTCAAGGCTTTGCAGCCTTCCAATTTGGTGAAGGGTGAAGGTGGCGGACTTGAATGCGCGACTTTCCGAAGTTGATCAACAGACAAGCATCCAAACCAGTAGCACGAAGGTAATTGAGCGCTTGGGCAAGATGCTCGGAAGTCAATTCAGAAACTGCTTTCAGCTCGACAAGGATACGATCTTCAACCAGCATATCTGCAAAAAATTCGCCTATGATTTCACCATCATACTCAACTTTAATCGGATGCTGCTGCATCACCTTGAGACCATCTTTCCTCATCTGGTGAACGTGTGCATTTTCATAAACCTTTTCTACAAAGCCAATCCCAAGTGTATTGCTCACTTTGAAAGCGGAGGCGATAATCTTTTCTGTGATTTTATCAATGGTGATTTCTTCCATCGAGCACCTCGTTCATCAAACACAAAACGTTTATCACAGTTTATCTCCGGTTAAACCTCTTGCCTTCTCAACCAACTTCGGCAACGCTTTCAGGAACGCGTCTACATCCACCGGCGTAGTACCGGCACCCAGCGTGACGCGCAGCGACCCCAGCCCCCATTCAGGCGATAATCCAATGGCAGTCATCACCTCGCTTGGTTCAGGATTGCCGGTCTTGCAGGCAGACCCGGAAGAGCAGGCAAAGCCGGCCGCGTCGAGCAGGGTCAGGAGCAGATTCCCATCCATGCCTTTGAAGGCAAAGGAACAGTGATTGGGTAATCTGGTAACCGGGTGGCCGGTCAAGCGAGAATCAGGTATTTCCTCAAGGATTGTCCCAATGATACGATCGCGCAACGGGCGAACGTGGGCAATGCGTTCTTCACGTTCCTCAGCTGTCAACCGGAGCGCTTCAGCAAAACCGACGATATAAGGAACGTTTTGCGTCCCGGCTCGCAGACCGGACTCCTGCCCGCCACCCGTTTGGAGCGGGAAAATCGGCGTGCCTTTGCGGACATACAGTACCCCAATGCCCTTCGGCCCACAAAACTTGTGCGCGCCAAGTGACATCAAGTCCATACCTAGAGACTGGACATCCACCGGCAGATACGCGGCAGCCTGGACTGCATCCGTGTGAAAGGGGATATGGTGATCACGGCATATGGACGCAATTTCAGCGACCGGATTGATTGTACCGATCTCATTATTGGCGTACATCACTGAAACGATGGCGGTATCCTTGCAGACCGCCTTTTCAACTGTTAGAGGCAATACCGTTCCGGCTCCGTCGGTCTCCAGCCATTCGACCTGGAAACCGTAATGTTCTTCCAGTTGTTCTGCAGTCTTACTGACGGCGTGATGCTCGGCCCGGCTAGTAAGGAGCCGGTTCGCACCGGTTTTTTCCCGCATCGCCAGCGCCGTCCCCCGCAGGGCAAGATTATCAGACTCGGAGCCGCAGGAGGTAAAAACGATCTCATCGGGGCGACAACCAAGCGCAGCCGCGACAGTCTCGCGCGCCGATTCGACGGCGGCCTCGGCCTGCTGCCCATAGCGATGAACAGAGGACGGGTTTCCAAATGTTTCGTTGAAATACGGCAACATGGCATCCAGAACGCGCGGGTCAACGGGTGTGGTGGCGGCATAGTCCAGATAAATGGGATCAACCATAGAAAGCGATTATACCGCTTCGCGTTACGATGTACCCCTTCGGGACATGTGCACCGCTTCGCGACACGGTATACCACCGCATACGATAATACCCCCTAGAGGGGATGATATAATCCCAGCTGCCTATGGAACCAAATCTGCGCCAGGCCCAACTCAGCCACCAGACGGGCGGCTACACCGTCAACACTCCCGTCTACGAGGGACCGCTTGACCTGCTCCTGCAGCTCATCGAGCGCGCCGAATTAGACATCACCGCTGTATCGCTGGCCATGGTCACAGACCAGTACCTGGCCTACATCCACCAGATGCAAGTCCCGGCAGACGAGATTTCGGCTTTCCTGGTGGTGGCGGCGAAGTTGATCCAGATCAAGTCCGAGGCTTTGCTGCCCAGGCCGCCTGTCCGGGAAGAGGGCGAGGAAGACCTGGGCGAGACGCTGGCCCGCCAACTGCGAATATACAAGCGCTTCAAGGAACTGTCCAACTGGCTGGACGACCGCGAGACACGTCATCTGCGAACCTATTTGCGGGTCGCCCCACCCCCGAAAGTCGAAGCCCACCTCGATCTCTCTGATATTACTCTCGCCGACCTGATGTCTGCCGCTGAGGATATATTTGCCGAGGAAGCGGAGAAACAGGCGCTGGGGACGGTCATCCTGCCCTTGCGTATCACCATACGCGAGAAAATCGCTCTGATTGCTGAGCGTCTGGGGAAGAGCCGTAACACCACCTTCAGCGGACTGTTAGCCCAGAATCCGACCCGCCTGGAAGTGGTGGTTACCTTCCTGGCGCTGCTGGAGCTGGTCAAGCGCTACCGCGTTTCCGCCCAGCAGGAGACTTTGTTCAGCGACATTCAAATTGAGAAACTGGAGGAGTGGGGCACTGACGAAGAACTAGAAATCGAATTCGAGTAATGGCCTACAGAATAGGCCATTTTCCTTATATGTCTCCGGTTGGTTTCGTTGTAACCTAATTTCATAATACTACGAGGAGAATACGATGAGTAATATTGAAGTGTTTTACTACGGGCGCGATGCAATTGCCTGCCTAGGCGTGCTGGTCGGATTGGGCGGCGCGGTCTTTCTGTTCATTCGCAAAAAGACTCTACCCGGTATTTTGGCCATGATCGGTTTTATCTTCCTGGGCATCGAACCATTGTTGGATTTGCTCCTGTGGCGAATTCTCGGAAACACAACATCGCCAAACTGGGACACAATGAACATTACCTACGCATGTGCCACTGGCCCGTCACTGTTCCTGGGAATCCTGCTGATTGTCATGGCTTTTATCCTGGGCTTCCGGGAACCCAAGTTGCCGCCTCCACCTTCCGAGTCGCCCGCGGACCTGCCACCGGCTGCGTAGAATATGTAATTGAATTTGAGTAAATGACCGAAATCTTATGCCCAGACTGGTTCGTTACACCTGGGCAATATATATTCTACCAACATGGGATGGCAGAATAAACGCATCCTACCAAAAACTTGAAATATCAAAAATCTGTGCTAAACTAGGCCATTCAAAAAGGAGAATAATATGACTATCGAAAAAACAGAACTACCGGATTCATCTGAAGATAAAGAACCCATTTATTTTGCCCCAAAACGTGTAAGCCTCGTCTCTGTTACCGCAAGTATCCTCTCCTGGGTTGTCCTAGTTGGATTTATTGGCGACTTTGTTGCGCAAATGATCAGCCTTCAGGCACAGCTTACTACGCAAGGATTGACCCTTTCATCCCTCCTGCACGAGTCATCCTTCTATGCCTACATTTTTTCCAATATGCTAATTCCGCTCTTAACCGGCCTCGGTCTTTTTGCTATTCTTCAGGCTGCATCAGTTGGCTTGGACATGCTGCTTGAAACAGATTACAACATGCGCGATGCCAAAAAGGAAGAGAAGGCTTAATACCAGAACCAACTCAATACCCTTTTAAGTCAGTTCATCAACATTTCCCTTACTAAAGAATATCACCTGCTACATCACGAATGACGCAAACGAATATGCGTCATTCGCTTTTTAATTGGGATTTCCTTACTGCCCGCCACCAAAGCGCCAAGCCCAACGTGATTACCGCGCCGCCACTGTCAAAAAACAGCACGTCCACCCAACTTGGGTGCCGCCCTGGCACAAAGGACTGGTGGAACTCATCCGTGATTGCATAAAGCACGGCAAGGAGAAAAGCCAGCCACCAGCGGCGTTTATTGAAACGCAAGCCAAGCCAATACGCCAGTGCCAGAAAGCCGTAGCTAAGCATGTGTGCACCCTTTTTGACAACCATGTCCCACAGACCAAGACTG
>CAIQQN010000300.1 GCA_903873975.1 uncultured Anaerolineales bacterium | reverse complement strand
TCTCCGAAGACGACCGGCGCGCCGGCGGTGGGCATCACTTCGGTGGCGAAACCGCGTTGGCGTAACATTCCAGCCACGAGCGCGGCGCATTCCTGCATTCCCAGGTTTTGCGCCCCGACTGAAGGCTGGGCCACCAAACGGGAAAGTTCGGCAATGCTTTCGTCCATGTGGGTTTCAAGATAGGAGTCGAAACTGGTGTAATTGGTCATATTCATTTCCTCTACTTGCCAAATAATCCGGTGATCCAGGCAACAGAATAGTAACCGGCATAAGCGAACATGAGCATTTTGAGAATCTTGCCGATGGCACAAGCGAGAAGGAATTTCCAGAGCGGCAACTTTAGCGCTCCGGAAGCCATGCCTGCCAGGTCAAAGAGCGGGTTGGGGATAAATGCCAGCAACAGGATCACCCCATACGCCAGGTTCTGATGAGCTTTCATCCAGGTTGTCAGGCGGACGTAAAGCGCTGCACGTTCGGCTACGCCCCGCCCACTGAAACCGGCCATGTACCCGGTGAGTTCGCCGATGGCGGCCCCCAGCCCGGCCGCGACCGCCACCCCAATGGGGTTAAAGATGGCACCCATGGCGGTCGTAAAGGCTACACCCGGCAGCGGGATGATGATGGTGGCGTTGGCAGCGATTGAAATCAGGAAAATGCCAATATAGCCATAATCTTTGAGTTTCTTGACCTGGTCCCTGAAAATGAACAGGGCGGCGATGAGGGCTATCACGCCCACCAGCGCCAGGATGCGCAGGATGGTGAGGCGTGTTTTCGGATTCATACTTCCTGGATGGTGACTTTATTCAACCTGACTGCTGGAGAATTGATTTTCACCGGATCACGTTCCGGAATGGAGAGCAGTACATCCATGCCGGAGACGACCTGTCCGAATACGGTATGCATATTGTTCAGGTGAGGTGTTGGAACGTGGGTGATGAAGAACTGCGAACCGTTCGTACCCGGACCCGAATTCGCCATTGAAAGAATCCCGGGTTTATCATGTTTCAGGGAGGGATCAAATTCATCCGCGAAGTGGTAGCCGGGGCTGCCGCGACCAGTACCGGTTGGGTCACCACCCTGGGCCATGAAGCCGGAGATGACGCGGTGGAAGATGGTGCCATCATAAAAGCCATCGCGTGCCAGGAAGACGAAATTATTGACTGTGTGCGGGGTCTTGTTGGCAAAGAGTTCAAGGACGATATCGCCTTTATCTGTGCTCAGGGTGGCTGAGTATTTCTTCTTCAAGTCAATGGCGAATTCCGGGGGTTTATTCCACTGTTTCATGTTGTTTTCCTTTTTCTTAATTTTCCAGGGGGAGCACTATACCAGCCCAGGAGGGCTGGCGCACAGACCTGCTCTTATGATAGCATGGCCTCAATCCGCGCCACGACCATGTCGAGGGCGGCGGCGTTGAACCCGCCTTCGGGGATAATTACGTCTGCATACCGTTTGGACGGTTCTACAAATTCCAGGTGCATTGGGCGCACGGTGGACAGGTATTGTTTGACGACCGTTTCCATCGTCCGGCCGCGCTCCGAGATATCGCGTTCCAGGCGACGGATGAAGCGCAGATCGGAATCGGTGTCGACAAAAATCTTGATATTGAACAGTATCCGTAAATCCGCCTCGGTGAAAATTAAAATGCCCTCCACCAAAATGACGCTGCGCGGCTGGACGGTGTAGGTCCGTTCCGTGCGGCTATGGGTGGAGAAGTCATAGATCGGGACTTCAATGGTCTGTCCGCTTATAAGTTGCAGGATGTGCTGGGTAAGCAATTCGGTTTCAAGCGAGTTGGGATGGTCGAAGTTAAATTCGGCGCGCTGAACCGGGGGCAGACCGCTCAAGTCTTTGTAATAGGCGTCGTGCTGGAGAAACGAGATCCGGTCTGGACCGACACGCTGGAGGATGGTCTGGGCGACGGTCGTTTTTCCAGATCCAGATCCACCAGCAATGCCGATGACAAGGGGGCTGCGGTTGTTCATATCTGAATTATACCCTTTCCCTCCTTTACGGGAATTCCAAACGCCCACCTATCACATTTCTTTCACAAAGTCGTCCGCCAACACCCCAAACCCGAGTGTGCAAAACCGTAGCACCTATCTTTCCCTCTGTCACGGAAATTCTCCAAGACCTACGACCCTAAATTATGAACGGAAGTGACATAAGTCACTTGAACTTTATCGTGTAAACCAGTAAAGTGTTCTTATAAGTCGGAAAAAAACACAAAAACCTGAAACAATGTCTGAAAACGACCAAATTGACCTGCAAATTGTCGAACTGCTCATGGAGGATGGACGCCTGGCGGCGGCAGAAATTGCGCGCCGCATGGGCGGGGGGATATCAGAGCGCGTAGTGCGTTACCGGATAGAGCGCATGATCAATGACAAGGTAATTCAAATCCGTCCGATTGTCAACCCGCAGGCATTTGGACTTACCACGCGCGCCGACGTGGTACTGGAAGTTGAGTCGGATGCCATCATGGATGTGGCACACAAGGCAATGGCATACGATTGCGTTACTTACGTAGCCTGTTCCATTGGCGAAATGGACGTTTCGATCCAGGTGGTGGCGAAGGATACTGCAGAGATCTACCAGTTTGTCACTGAAGTAATTGGGAAAATGCCTGGGGTGCGTAAAACAACGACATCCATCGTACCGATTGTTCTGAAAGATGTGTACCAGTGGCATATTCCTCAAGGCTCTGTTTTGGAAAAAAACAGAGAAAACTCGAGATAATACTTATGTAGAGGACCCTATGTTGAACCTTCCCTGGCAAAAGAGCAACGCACTGCAAAAAAGGGCTTTCAAGGTTATGCCATTGGGGGTCAATTCGAACTTCCGTTTCTGGGGTGAAGGCATCACTCCCTACATGCAGAAAGCAAAAGGGGCTTACCTCTGGGATGTTGATGGGAATAGATATATTGACTATCGCATGGCTTTTGGCCCCATTATCCTGGGCCATGCCTATGAGGAGGTCAACGAGAAAGTCAAGCAGGAAATCGACTTAGGCACGCTGACAGCGATGACCTACGAACTCGAAATTGAGACTGCTGAAAAATTCGTCAGGATGTGCCCGAGTGTGGAAATGGTCCGTTTCGCCTGCTCAGGTACCGAGGCGACCATGCATGCCATCCGCGTCGCGCGTGCATATACCAGCCGCGAATGCATTATAAAGTTCGAGGGTATGTATCACGGTTTCCAGGATTACACACTTTGGTCCACTTATGCCCCAGTAGAGGCTTATGGAAATCCGCGCAACCCGATCCC
>CAIQQN010000299.1 GCA_903873975.1 uncultured Anaerolineales bacterium | reverse complement strand
CGTGCCGATTCGATAAGGGCACGATACATCGTGCTCCTACGGAAACATTTATGGATAAATCCCTCAATTGGCGTGAAACCATCATCACCGCGGTTGTAAAAACCTGCGGCTATTCGGCCATTGTTTTTGTCATTCTCATCTTCTTCTTCCTCCTGCGCGAAGGCGTCCCGGCCCTGGCTGAGGTCAAGCTCAGTGACCTGCTGACCACGCGCTGGTATCCCATCGAAAACCATTTCGGTATCCTGCCGCTCCTTACCGGCTCGCTTATCGTGACGGTGGGCGCCATGCTGATTGCCATCCCTTTCGGGATTGGGACGGCAGTCTTCCTCTCCGAAATCGCCCCGCGCTGGCTGCGAGAAATCCTCAAGCCGCTGGTGGAACTGCTGGGCGGGCTGCCCTCGGTTGTGCTCGGCTTCCTGGGAATCCTGGTGCTCTCACCGTTCCTGCGGGTCTTCCTGGACCTGCCCACCGGCCTGACCGCCCTGGCCGGGGCGCTGCTCCTGGGCGGGATCGCCGTCCCGACCACCGTCTCGATCGCCGAGGACGCACTGGATGCCGTCCCGCAGAGTTACCGGGAGGGAGCGCTTGCCCTCGGGGCCACCAAATGGCAGACCATCTGGCGGGTTACTCTCCCTGCCGCCCGTTCCGGTGTGTTGACGGCGCTCATGCTCGGCATCGGTCGCACCATCGGCGAGACAATGGCCGTGATGATGGTCACTGGTAACGCGCCGGTGCTGGCAATCAAGCTGACCTCCATCTTCTCCCCTGTCCGCACCATGACGGCCACCATCGCCGCCGAAATGGGCGAAGTTGCCAATGGCAGCACCCACTACCACGTACTGTTCTTCATCGGCCTGGTGTTGTTTCTAATCTCGTTGGCGGTGAATATCATCGCCTCGTCGGTAATCTTCAAATCCACAAAACGTGCGGAGAGAGTGCTGTCATGAAACACCGCTTCGGTATGGACCGCTTCCTAATCCAGCGCTTGGGGGGTTCCCTCATCACGCTGGTAGCCGTGCTGACCGTCGTCCCGATCATCGGCGTGTTCGGTTACATCCTTGCCAAAGGCGCGCCCGCAATTTCGTGGGAGTTCCTGACCGCCATGCCGCGCGACGGGATGCGCGCCGGGGGCATCCTGCCGGCCATCGTTGGGACTTTTTTTCTCACCCTGGGCACGGCCGTCTTTTCGATCCCGCTCGGCGTCGCCGCCGCAATTTATCTTGCCGAGTATGCAAAAGAGAATTGGTTGACGCGTCTCATCCGCATTGCCATTATCAATCTGGCCGGCATCCCCTCGGTCGTCTACGGCCTGTTCGGCCTCGGCCTGTTCGTGCTCTTCCTGAAATTCGGCACCAGCATACTATCAGCCTCGCTGACATTGGCCATCATGACGCTACCGGTCATCATCAGCGCTGCCGAGGAAGCCCTGCATGCAGTACCGCAGTCTTTCCGGACGGTGAGCATTTCACTGGGTGGGACACGCTGGCAGACCATCCGCAAAATTGTCCTGCCGCAGGCGCTGCCCGGAATTATCACCGGTGTCATCCTCGGCCTGGAACGCGCCGCCGGGGAGACCGCGCCCATCCTTTTCACCGGGGCGGCCTTCTTCCTGCCGCGTCTGCCTGGTTCACCTCTCGACGCCACCATGGCCCTGCCCTACCATCTCTTCGTCATCTCTACGCAGGTGCCGGAAATGCCCATTCAAATCCAGTACGGCACGGCACTGGTGCTCATCGTTTTCGTACTGGGCATGAACTTGATTGCATCCATCATCCGCTCACGCGCTAGGGCAAAACGGCAATGGTAGATAAAATAGTTATTCAGAATTTGTCATTGCAATACGCCGACGGCACGGAATCCCTACGTGACATCAATCTGAATATTCCGGCCAACGCCATCACGGTGCTGTTTGGACCTGCCGGTGGCGGCAAATCGTCCCTCCTGCGTTGTCTCAACCGCCTGAACGACCTGACCGAGGTCAAAGCGGTCTCAGGCAAGATCCTGCTGGATGGTGAAAATGTCCTCGACCCCAAAACGGACGTTATCGCCCTGCGCCGCCGTGTCGGGATGGTCTTCGCCCGACCTGTTGTCTTGCCGATGTCTATTCGCCAGAATCTAATCTATGGATTGGAACTGGCGGGTGAGAAACGCAAATCCTGGCTGGATGAAGCGGCGGAACGCGGCCTGAAACTGGCCGCACTATGGGACGAGGTCAAGGATCGGCTCAACGACCCGGCTATCGCCCTCTCCGGCGGGCAGCAGCAGCGTCTGTGCCTGGCGCGCGTCCTCGCCAACCAGCCGGAAGTCATCCTGCTCGACGAACCCACCTCCGGTCTCGACCCGATTTCGACCGGTAAAGTCGAAACAGCCTTGCAGGAACTCAAGAAGAATTACACCATCATCCTCGTCCCACACTCCGTCCAGCAGGCCGCGCGGACGGCTGACTTCGCCGCCTTCTTTTTGCAGGGCGAACTGGTGGAGGCCGCCGAAGGCAAGGAACTTTTCACCCACCCGAAACAAAAGCGCACAGAAGATTATGTCGAAGGTAGGTTTGGGTAGCGGCAGGTTTCTTTCTCTCATGCGTGTTCAATATGTCCGTAGAGCGGGTTTTCAACCGTCATCAATCAGTTGATAGGAAGTGAAAGTCATTGAAAGTCTCGCTGAGGTAAGATTTTTCCATGAAAACCAAAATCGAACATTTCGCCCTCGGTCTCATCCTTGCCCCGCTCGCTCCTCTGGCGCTGTTCATGGGCTTCTGGTGGTTTTCCTATGTTCTCCTGCCTGAAAAATGGATCCCTTATTGCACGCTGCTTGGACTGTTGCTCGGAATCCTGGCAGACGTCTTTCTCCTGAAAAAACTGGTCAAGCGCGCCTACAGGCTGGGCGCCGTTTTCTGGCTGGCAATTTTGCTGTTCTATTCCGTTGGAACCTTCGGCCTCTTCATGGGTATGCCAGTTTTCAACACCGCACTGGCCATCCCGGCTGGGTTCGTTGTCGGTGGGAAACTGGCTCGTGAAAAGGTGGATGGGGTCCCGCTTCGCCGCGCCTCCCTGCGAACCTGCATCCTGACCACGGCATTGATGGCCCTGGTATGTACCGCCTCGGCCTTCTTTGCTCTGATGAGTCCTTCCACCCCAAGCGACCTGCGCGGGATGCTTGGCCTTGGTTTCGAGGTCACACCCGCCATGATCTGGGGGCTGATCCTGGTTGGCGGGTCGGGGCTGCTGGCTGTCAACTGGCTGCTAACCAGTCTGGCTATCCGCCTTACCCATCGTTTTTTGAGCACTCAATGAGGTGAGTTGGTGCCTCAGGCAGGACGAGTCTTGCCCTCCATGGTTATGATGATAACGAAGCGTTCTACGGGCATTCAGTGAAATCGGAAGAACCTAAATGGTTATAATAGGAAATCAGCGTCAAGGAGCAACTCATCCAATGCGAAAAACTTTCGAAACCGAAATCCAGCAACTGAAAGACGCACTTCTTGTGTTGGGCAGCATGGTCGAACAGCAGATCCTCGGCTCGGTGGAAGCGCTCAAGAAACGCGACCTGGATGCCTCCACCCACATCCGGGAAATGGACGATCAGGTCAACGCCAAACGCTATGCCATCGAAGAACAGGTTATGATCGTCATCGCCACCCAGCAACCCATGGCTCACGACCTGCGCCTGCTGGCTTCCATCCTCGAAGTGAGTGGTGAACTGGAACGCATGGGCGATTATGCCAAGGGTATCGCCACCGTCAGCATCCGCATAGGCGACCAAGCTCTACTCAAACCGTTGATAGACATCCCGCGCATGGCCCAGAAAGGCGCCGACATGTTGCACCGCGCCCTGACGGCTTTCATCAACGAAGACGTGGAGACCGCCCGTATCATCCCCGCCGAAGACGATGAGGTGGACGAACTCTATACGCAGATTTACCACGAGTTGATGATGTTCGTCATCCAGGATCCAAAGACCAT
>CAIQQN010000298.1 GCA_903873975.1 uncultured Anaerolineales bacterium | reverse complement strand
TTTTCCCCGCAAAGTCCGCCGGGCCGCGTTCGGCCTCACACCTTACTTCGAGCCAATCCTGGGGGCAGGGAGCGTGGTCACACGCGCCCCCACCCTCGGCCAGGGTTTGCTGATCCTGCTGGATGCCATCCAACCGGTGGGCATCACCACCGTGATTCTTGACCAGAACAACCTGATGCCTGCTCTGGGCGCAGCAGCCAGCCGCAACCCCATCCTGCCCATCCAGGTGTTGGAATCTGGTGCGTTCCTCGGGTTGGCGACCGTGGTCGCACCGTATGTCAATGCCCGCCTTGGGACACCCGTTCTGAAGGCCCGTCTCATTAACCAGAACGGTAACGAGAGCCTGATGGAGATAAAACAGGGAGAGCTGGAAATAATGCCTTTGCCCGCCGGCCAATCCGGACGCCTTTATCTGCAACCTTTCCACCATGCCGACCTGGGCTTTGGCCCCGACCGCACCCGCGAGGACGGCATCCCCGTCACCGGGACGGCACTGGGGTTGGTTATCGATGCGCGCGGCCGCCCATTGCGTTTCCCGGCAGATGGCGCGCGGCGGCGCGAGATCATCAAAAAGTGGTTGTGGACGGTAGGAGGCTAGATTCTCAATGCTGGCACCCGTTGTGCATATCCTCCCATTAGTCACCCTCCGGCGCGAACGCCTGTTGCCTGTGCCCGGCCGTGTCACTGCCCGCATGGACCAAAAGGTCACGTCGTTGGATGTGGTGGCCGAGGCTCACTACGGGCAGGAACATCTGCTGATTGATGTGGCACGCACGCTCGGGGTTCAGCCAGAAGCCGCCCAACGGCTGATCCAGGTCCAAGCCGGGGATATGGTCGCCAAAGGCCAGAGCATTGCTCAGCGGATGGGCTTCGTCCCGCAAATCCTGCGTGCACCGGCTAACGGACTGGTAATTCTGGTCGGCGATGGGCGTATCTTGATGGAAGCCGGGGAGGAAACCTTCGAACTGCGTGCCGGGATCCCCGGGAGGGTCACGCGCCAGATTCCCGAACGCGGTGTGGAAATCACCTTCAACGGGGCACTGGTGCAGGGCGTCTGGGGAAACGGTCTGATCGGGCTGGGCGTGATGCTGCCGGTTATCACGGCCGCGGATGAATTGCTCTCTCTAAACCAGATGGATGTCAGTTTGCGCGGCTCGATACTCCTGGCTGGTCATTGCAACGATCCGGCAGCCCTGCAAGCAGCCAGCGATATGCCGGTGCGCGGCTTGATTCTGGGAAGTCTCTCGCCAGACCTCATCTCGCTGGCAACACAGGTGCAATATCCGATTGTCGTGGT
Source organism: uncultured Anaerolineales bacterium (assembly GCA_903873975.1). Classification (GTDB taxonomy): domain Bacteria; phylum Chloroflexota; class Anaerolineae; order Anaerolineales; family Villigracilaceae; genus UBA877. Next base: position 4,030 of record CAIQQN010000298.1, on the reverse strand, counting down.
GGACGGTTTTGGCCTGAGGCCAATGGACAGCGCTGCTTATAAATTACTGACCACCAATGCCAAGCGCGAAGTGACGCTCAATGCCGAACCGTTCGACCGGCAGACCGGCGTGCGGCCTGAAATCCTCATTCCCTTGCCGGTGACGCAAGAGCCACCACTTCCGCGCGATGTGGAGACGTTTGCCCCCGGCCAGCCGGTACGCTTGACGCGCGCACCTCACGCTGGAGCGGTCGGAACCCTTTCCAAGCTGCTGCCTGGTCTGACGGCTCTACCCAGCGGGTTACATGTGGCAGCCGCAGAAGTAAGGTTGGATGCTGGCGAACAAATTGTTGTTATCCCGCTTGCAAATTTGGAAGTCCTAGGGTAATATAATTCAAACGAGGAGGATGAAGCGATGTTGGATGAAGGTAATACCCAAAACACGGAAATTCCTGATACCCCGCCGCCTGAGGAGAAAAACAACCGTACATTCTTGATCGTAGGGGGGGCTATTGCAGGCCTGGTCTTTTTAACGCTGGTGTGCATGGCAATCTACTTCCTGGTTATCGCACCGCGCATCACAGCACAAAAAAATGCTGCGCAGGCAACGATTGAGGCAGGGAATGCTCAGGCCGTCCAACAGGTGACACTCACGGCCCAGGCTGCACTTTGGACTCCGACTCTTCCGCCCACCTCCTTGCCCACACGGACCAGAACCTCCGTACCAAAAACGCCGACAGCAAGCCCCACACCGGTCGTTGCACAGGGCAGCCCGGCTGCAACTGCCACCACTGACCCGGCTACGCTGGCCGCCATGCAAACGCAACTGGCGTTGCAGATGACCTCCACGGCTGCTGCTCAAACCAGCGGGTTAAAAACGACCTCCACGGTCGCTACTGCTCAAGGTACGACCGGGGTCAACGGTCAAGTAATGCCTACAACCGGCTTCTTCGACCAGGTTGGCTTGCCCAGCATGATTATCCTGGCACTGGCGCTGGTAGCCGTCATCTTCCTGGCACGTCGCATGAGAAAATCCCCGACAAAATAAACTTTTAGGAGCAGGCGAGTGTTTCTGCTCCTATTGGTGATGCTCGCGTGGGTCCGATGATTCGGACCCACGCTTTTTAACATAAGGATCTTTGGAAATTCCCGGTTCTAGGTCACACTGGCCGCGACGGTTTCACCATAGCCCAGTAAGGCTTTAACCATCTCTACACTGCGTCCTTCAGCGTAAACGCGTAATACTGGTTCGGTACCGGAGGGACGGATGAGCAGCCAGGAATCGTCGGCCATGATGTATTTGACGCCATCAATATTGCTGATTTCGGCCACCTTCTGCCCGCCAATCTCTGCTGGGACTTTTTTGATCAGGAAATTGGTCATTTCAGACTTGGCTACCGGGTGATGGAGACGCAAGTCCATACGCTCGTAGAAGGCCGGGCCAACCTCGGCCAGCAAATCATCCACCAGCGCATACAGTGGTTTCTTCGCCACGGCGATGATTTCCACCAGCAACAGACCCATAATCGGGCCGTCGCCTTCGGGAATATGCCCCTTGAAAGAGATACCGCCTGATTCCTCACCGCCAATAAGAACATCTTCGGTCATCATGTAGTCCGCAATGTGGTTAAAGCCGACCGGCGTTTCATAGAGCTTCAAGCCATAGCGTTTGCACAGACGATCCACCATGCGCGTGGTCGAGACCGTTCGCACCGCCGCGCCGCTCCAGCCGCGCTTCTCAACCAGGTAGCGCAGGGCGAGAGCTATGATCTTGTGCGGGTCCACGAATTTACCGTGTTCATCCATAGCGCCAATGCGGTCCGCATCGCCATCGGTGGTCAAGCCAAAATTGCCCATCCCTGCACCGATGGCGCCTGCCAGTGCACCCAGGTTCTTGGCAATCGGCTCGGGGTGAACTCCACCAAAGCCCGGGTTCATCTCGGAGCGGATTTCGGCTATCTCGCAACCTGTCCCTTGCAGGAATGCCTTGATTACGCCACGCCCGGAACCATGCATCGAGTCGACTACAAAACGCTGGGGGTTGTCGGCAATCACATCGCTGTTGATGAGCTTCCGCAAGTGTTCGAAATACGCGGGTAAGGGATTGAATTTCTGGATAAGGCCTTGTTCGCGTGCCAGGTCAAAGTCCATCAGGTTCGGACCCCGGGCGCGTTCTTCGTTATCATTGAGGTAAACCTCCACCCGGTGGCACTGATCAGGCAGGGCCGAACCGCCATAAGCGGCTTTAAGTTTGACACCGTTATAACGCGGGGCATTGTGGGAGGCGGTAATCATCACTCCGGCAATGGCATTGAGATTTTTGACTGCGTACGAGATGGCAGGAGTGGGTGCATCCGATTGAGCAAGATAAACCGTAAAGCCGTTGGCTGCCAGGACGCGCGCCACATCTCCAGCGTAGCGGTCGGAGAGGAAGCGCGTGTCAAAACCGACAACGAATTTTTTTGGATCCGGAACAGGACCACCGTTTCCGGATTTGTCCCAGCTCTCGGAGGCCACTGCATCGGCGATGGCCTGGGTCAGCATGCGCAAGTTATTGAAAGTAAACGTGTCTGAGATGACGGCGCGCCAGCCGTCCGTACCAAAGTGGATGGTCATTCATAACTCCATATAAGAGGGATGGAATACTAGGGGGTTGGCGTGAACGTGGGAACCGGCGTTGGTATAAGTGTAGTAGGGGTCAAGACTGTTTGCAGCACCCAGCCTTCGATGTTGTCGACACGGATATGCACCCAGGTTGTTGTACCAACGAGTTGAGTTTCTGGCAGAACCTGGACCAGGCTGCCGTTAACCAGGGTGATCAACACAGTTCCACCAGCCGGCTCGGTACGGACATTTGCTCCGCCGTAAATCGGGTCAGCAGCAATCACAGCGTAAACCAGAGTCGGCTGGATGGTGGGGATCGGCGAAAGCGTAGCACTCGGCGCACTGGTGGAGAGCAGCGTCGAGGTCTGTAAAACCATCGGAGTGGCCGAGGGCGGGATAATAAGAGTCGTGGGAGTCGGCACAATATGACGGGCGGCAGTAATGCCATCCCGGATGAACGCCACCAGCCCGGTAAAAACGACCAGTACTGTCAAGGAAAGCAGTCCGAGAAAAACTGGAAGGAGGTAACCGCTGGCTCTCATCGGTTTGAATCGCATTCCAACCAGAACGACACCACCGACCAGCGTAGCCAGCGCCAGATGGACAAGGAAGACCAGCAAGCCGTTCGGCCAGAGGGTTACGCCACCGACACCCTTCCCAATACCCAGCCCGATGCCCGCTGCGCTGATTGGCAGGAACAACCCGTAAGCAAGCATCACACTCGCCAGGATTGGTTTTTGTTCGGAGCGGACGAAGGAAATTTCCAGTAGAGCCGCCCCCAGCGTCACAACCAATAAATCCGGCCACCACAGTTGGGCATGGATCCTGGCATAATAAAACGGCAAATTACCCCAGAGACGGCCTGCCAGCCCGGCCAGCGACCCGGTCAGAAATACCAACAACCCGGCTACCAGCAGCCCGCCCAAAGTCAAGAAGAAAAAACGCCAGGAGCCGGTAACCGCGGCCAGCGTCAGTCCCACCCACGGAGTCAGAAGCGGAGCGAGCAAAACCCCCAGCAGGAGCAGGGCTGGCGCATTCAACAAGTAAGCTGTGCCTAGAATGACACCGCACAGAAAAGCAAACAGGAAGAACTCAAACGATGGGAAGGTGCGCCGCGACAGATCGTCCAACAAGGCAGCGCGTTTGTCCGCCGCAGGTGGGACCAACATGCGCTGCGCCCTTCTGCGGCGGGCGCGTGGCAGATGGGTTAATTCGCCAATGGGGGTAAATGCCTCCGGTAAGATCGGTTTTTCGGGGAAGGTCTCTTCCGAGGGGGTGGGTTCTTCCGGTTTTGGGGTTTCTTCTGGCAGGTCCATTTTTACAAACTCGCTCCGTAGTGGATAGCCTTATTATACAACAACGAAGGACGCCAGGTTGGCCTGGCGTCCCGGTACTTTGGAAATTTCAGGTTGGACTAAATCCAGCCGCGCAACTGCATGGCCTTGGC
>CAIQQN010000297.1 GCA_903873975.1 uncultured Anaerolineales bacterium | reverse complement strand
TTTCTCCATCCCTGCGCAACTTATTTCTATGCCTCTTGCCGGGGCAACTGCACCGGTTACACTTGCTGGAGCAGTCGTTCAGCATACTGCAGAAAGTTTAAGTGGAGTAGTAATCCATCAATTGGTCAAAGAGGGTGCACCTATTGTCTGGGGAGGCTCACCGGCGGTATTTGACATGCGGGAAGGATCAACACCCATGGGGGCAGTCGAAACCTGGATGATCAGTTCAGCTTATGTACAAATCGGGAAAGCATTGGGGTTGCCAACACATGCTTACATGGGCATGAGTGATACGAAGATTATCGATGCACAATGTGGATTGGAGTCTATGGGTAGTAATTTTAGTGCGGCGCTTTCTGGAGCAAATATGATTTCAGGTTGTGGTATGTTGGATTTTGAATCGTGTTTGAGCTATGAAAAGCTGGTCATCGATGCTGAAATGATTGGAATGGTTAAACGTTTTGTGAAAGGAATTGAGGTTCGTGACAATCCGGTTGCGCTTTCCTTAATGCAGAAGAGTGGGCATAAAGGAGAATTCTTGACTTTACCACACACTCGCAAGTGGTACCGGGAGGAACAGTACCTGCCCTCTGAAGTAATTGACCGGGCTTCATATGAAGGTTGGAAAAGTCGAGGAGAGAAATCAACTTTTGAGCGGGCGCGAGACCGGGTGGAAAAGCTAATAACGGGTTACCAACCGACAAAGATCACCGAGGAACTGCGTCAGGAACTTCGAGCGATCACATTACGTGCAGCACAAACATTTGGTATGCAATCCTTGCCGCCTCTACCGCAAGGAGAGTAATGATCGCTCATTATCGAAAATGAAATAAATGACTGGAACCTTCATTAACGTCACCGCCATCATTGTCGGTTGTCTGCTTGGTATTTTCTTTGGAGCGCGGCTTTCAGATAATCTAAAGAACACCGTTGTTGCAGGCATGGGTTTATTCACTACAGCTATTGGTTTTCAGATGTCCTTGAAAACTGAAAATCCGCTGATTGTGCTGGGAGCATTAATTGTAGGAGGGCTTCTCGGAGAGTGGTCGCAGATCGAAAATCGAATACAATTAATGGGGATCTGGCTGGAAAAAAGGGTTACTGGTGGTTCTGAAGGGAGTTCCAGTCGTTTTGTCCGCGGTTTTCTCAGTGCATCATTGTTATTTTGCACTGGACCGATGGCGGTCCTTGGCTCGATTAGCGACGGATTACGTGGTGATTATCTCACTCTATCAATAAAATCTGTCTTGGATGGCATTATTTCCATTGCTTTTGCCTCCACGCTGGGGGTTGGGGTCGCATTCTCAGCCTTGCCAGTATTCGCCTATCAGGGCAGTATAAGTCTTCTGGCAGCTCAATTAAATTCCATCATGAGTAATTCAATGATGAACGAAATGACAGCCACAGGCGGAATTCTTTTGATTGGAATTGGTATTAGCAGCTTGTTGGAGATAAAGAAAATTCGGGTGGGGAGTTTTCTCCCGTCGCTGATTGTCGCACCTCTGATCAGTTACATCCTAAGCCTGTTGATTAAGTAACTGGCCTGATACGAAACACATGAACCAGCTCAAGCCTGCGCGCCCTTCCCCCGCCTAAGAACAAGAACTCGGCGGGGGTAAGTCCCTGTGCATGGCTTCAGCTGTGGGGCTGGCGCGGCGTTGGATGTGGTCGGAGAAATCCAACATCTGTCTGCATCAAACCTAGAATCAGGCTGAACTGTAATGAATTGCACTTGAATAACCTACAAGAAAATTAACCAATGAACAAAATCCGAATATGGAAAAAGCAAATACAAATTGCTTACCCAAGATATTGTGATCATTGGCAAAGGTTCGATCAGTGAACCCATTGATAGAGATCAGAGTCCAGTTAAATGAATAACTGATCCTCGCTTTGTATCAGAGTAGTTGAAATCATAATGGATTGAGTGAAATAATCCCGAGACGGGCTTTAATTGACAATGTGGAAGAGCATTCCTCGCACGATTTTTATCGTGCTTTTGTTCTCGCATTGCTTCGGAATGGCACCGATGTTTTTGCATTGGCAAAACTGATGGGACATGATGGGATCAGAGTTTTACAACGCTATTTTGAAGTAAACAATCTTTGATACCGAAGAAGATCATCGATCGGCTGGCCAAGTAGATAATGCAAGAACGTAATAGTATGAGTTACCTGATCCTCATTCTAATCAACGGCATAATCACAATACTATTGCTTTTTCGCAACGAAGAATATGGGTTACTTCTAGAATGACAGTCACACAAGAGAGGGGTAATGTTGACCTGGCCCCCAAAAACTGATCCAACATTCATATTAGGATTAGGACAAGGAGGCAGATCAAATGCCACGAAAAAGCTACACCATCGAACAGATCATCAGCAAACTGCGAGAAGCGGAAGTGCTTCTCAGCCAAGGTCAGAGCGTGGGGGGTATCTGCCGGTCATTCAATATCAGTGAACAAACCTATTACCACTGGCGGAAGGAATACGGTGGAATCCGCACGGATCAAGTGCGCCGGTTGAAGGAATTGGAGAAAGAGAATGCTCGGCTGAAGAAGCTGGTGGCAGATCTCTCACTGGACAACTCGATCTTGCGGGAGACGGTCCGGGGAAACTGATCAGCCCGGCCAGGCGCAGGCAAACAGTGGAGCACGCCCAAGAAGTGTTCCGAATATCGGAACGTCGCGTCTGCCGGCCATTGGAACAACCTCGCTCTACCCAACGTTACCAAGGTAAGGAAGCCGATGACGAAGAGATGCTCACCAAACGGATCATCACGCTGGCCAGCCAGTATGGACTCTATGGATATCGTCGCATTACGGCCATGCTGCAGATGGTTGGCTGGCAGGTTAACCACAAGCGTGTGGAGCGCATTTAGCGCCAGGCAGGGCTGAAAGTGCCCAAGAAACAGCCCAAACGGGGCAGATTGTGGCTGAACGATGGTTCCTGCCTGCGGCTGAGACCAGAATATCCTGATCATGTCTGGAGTTATGACTTTGTGTTGGAAAGAACCCATGATGGACGTGCTTTTCGGATACTCAATGTGATCGACGAATACACCCGGGAATGTCTGGCGATCCGGGTGGAACGAAACCTTGACCATGAAGATGTTCAGGAATGCCTGGCAGAACTATTCTGTACCCGCGGAGTTCCCACCCATCTCCGCTCAGATAACGGTCCCAAATTCATCGCCAACCAGTTGCCTCAATGGCTCAATCGATTGAGCGTGCGCACCCTATTCATCGAATCGGGTAGTCCCTGGGAGAACGGCTATATCGAGTCATTCAATGGCAAGATGCGCGACGAACTGCTCGATCGCGAGATCTTCTTCACCCTGGAAGAAGCCAAAACCTTGATTGCGCGTTGGAGAAAGGAGTACAATCACGTCAGACCACACAGTACCTTAGGCTATCGTCCCCCTGCGCAACGGGCCTGGTTGCTTGCTCAACAGCCAGTTAGTGCTCCAGGTCTAACATAGCAACTGGTACAATCATTGGGAGCTGGTAATCATGACCAGCGGTTGATTATGCGCCTTTGCGATAGTGTCCATGTTCTGGATGAAGGAAAAACAATCGCCGAAGGGTTACCAAATGATGTTCGACATAATTCAGCAGTGATCAATTCTTATCTTGGAAATTCAAAAAATATAGATTAAGTGCATTCGAAAATGTTCCCCTCAAACCAGTTGGCTTCCTGGCATTTAAAACGGAAATAAATTAATGATGGATCGCCTGGCTACAAATTAATAAAATTTTCTCTAAAGAAAGGAAGGATTTTATGAAAGGTCTAAATGGTAAACGTGTCCTAATAACTGGGGGAGCGGGAGGGATTGGAACGGCTACAGCGATTCGCTTTATCGAAGAAGGTGCTCGAGTTGTAATATTTGATATAGATGAAAATGCCATTCAAAAGATTGAAAAGAAACTACCATCATTAGTAAAATGCATCAGAGCTGATGTGACTTCACAATCATCACTAGATTTAGCATTCAATAAACTAATTGATGCAGTGGGTGGTCTGGACATTCTAATAAACAATGCTGGTATAAGTTATCGACATAATTTTGTTGACATTTCTGTGCAGGAATGGGAAAAGCTAATCCAAATCAATTTGACTGGCGTGTTTTTTGTTGCTCAAAGAGCTGCCAAACTAATGTTATCCTCTGGTGGAGGTGTAATCATAAATATGGGGTCAACAAATGGTTTGGTAGGTTATCACTATTATGGTGATTACAATGCATCAAAAGCCGGTGTCATTGAACTTACTCGATCCATGGCTTTGGAGTTAGGACCTACAATTCGTATAAATGCTGTATGCCCGGGATTTATTATGACACCTATGCAAGAAGCAGAATATACTGAAGAAATGCAACGAGCTTTTTATGAAAAAATTCCCATGAAGAGATTGGGTCTTCCTGAAGATGTCGCTGCACTTTTCGCTTTTCTTTCCTCAGATGATGCTTCTTGGATAACAGGTCAACATTTCGTAATTGATGGAGGGGAATTGGCAGGTGGTTTAGCAAGCCAAGCCTGATTACTCTACAGAAAAGGACCTTTTTCTTCTAAGTCAAGGTATCCAGATTCGAATGCTACTTTCGGTGTTCGATTAATACAAAGCTCAGTGATAATATGCGCTGAGATAGCTCATCTTACATATCTTCCCAGAATGGCAATGACCAGTCAGGCAGATCTGCTTATTCGCTACTCTACGGTAATGTTTCCAGATTGGCAATTCTAATTACAGCCACGGCTGTAATATCAGAAACCGCTTTCAAGCTGTTTGCATCAACCATTTCTGGTGTATCCATAATGGAGTGATATTACATATCATCCGGTTTCCAAAACCCTGCTTCACAAAAATTATTCGTAAAATTCATATTAAGGTGGTGATGAATAGGGTACAATAAAAAAAGTTTCCCCAAAATTCTTCACCAGTTGGACATAAATGAAGGCAATTTTATGTTGACGTGGAATTCAGGTAATATATTTCTGTGTCAAGGGTTCTTATAATTCTGCCTCCTCTCCCGGAGGGAGTTCATCGAAAAAAAAAAACTCGTCCAATCCTCTTGCATTATTTCCAGATTAGGTCTATGCTTATTCTTGTCGACAATACTCTCTCAGAATTGAAAGGAGGCCAGATCCAGACGACACACTAGACTCGATCAGATACAGAGCCTTCAAATTGATTTCACCACGAGGAGAGGATCATGAAAAAGATAACCGTTTTAATTAGCCTGACCGTCATGGTTGTCATGGTGTTGACAGCCTGTGGAGGTAATGCTTCCAAACCCAAAGATGTGCTCGCCCAAATTAAATCACGGGGGTACGTCATCGTATCAACCGACCCGAATTACGAACCTCAATCATTCCTCAATACCCAAGGCAAGCGACCTTCAACCACGAAATGCCCATCGGACACACTGACCACCGCTGAGATGCAAGGCTTTGACGTGGATGTAGCCGCTGAGATCGGCAAGCGCCTGGGTGTGGAGACCTGCTACGCCACCCCGAGTTGGGACATGATCACCGCCGGAAGCTGGGCGGACAAATGGGATGTCAGCGTCGGTTCGATGACGATCACCAATACGCGGGCCAAAGTGCTGACCTTCACTGTCCCCTATTATTATTATTACGCAGTGATCGCCGTCAAAAAGGACAGTGGGATCAACACGCTCGCCGATCTTTCCGGCAAAGCCCTGTGCGCAGCCTCATCGACCACCTATGAGGACTGGCTGAATGGGAAGCTCGACCTGCCCGCGGCGGACGTCTTCGCCCAACCGCCCGCCAATGTGACGGAGGTGCCGCTGGATACCGATCAGGAATGCGCCCAGTCCATCAACGCTGGTCGCAATGACTTCGTCGGCTATGTCACCGCCAACACCGTGGTAGATGCAAACATCGCAGCCGGCTTCCCGGTTGTTCAACTGGACGGCCCTGTTTACCGGGAGAGTCTGGCAGCCGCAATCGACAAATCTTCCAGCCTGCCGATCGATTCCTTTGTCTCTGAGCTAAACACGATCATCACTGCCATGCACAGCGACGGAACGCTGACCAACCTGTCGATGAATTGGTACCAGGTCGACATGACCCAGGCGCCCTAGTAAAAAGACTCTTTTCTACATGGAAGCGGCATTATTCTGCCGCTTCCATGTTTCTTCTTTAAATTACATAAGAAGGTGAGACGATGTCTGTTCCAAGTTCCACGATGGCTGCGCCCAAATCCCAGGCCGATCTGATCTACGAGCTGCAGGTGAGGGCAAAACGCCGCTTCACGCTCGGCGTTGTAATTTCATGGATCGTCATGCTGGCTATTCTGGCCTTCCTGTTCAGCAGCGTAAAAATCTCCGTGGGAGGGTTTAATTTCAAAACGATCCATCTCGATAAAGCCTTTATCCAGGAAAACATCCCCTTCATCGCCAGCGGTGTCTGGATCACCATCGGTATTTCAGCTCTTTCGATCCTTTTGGCGACTATTTTGGCACTCCTGGCTGCACTCGGCAGACTCTCGAAATTCCCACCTTTCTACGCCTTATGCACCTTCTATGTATCTCTGATCCGTGGAACCCCCCTGTACCTGCAAATCTTTTTCTTCTTCCTTGCGCTTCCACAGGTCGGCATCATCTTGCCGGGTCTATGGGCCGGAGTGCTCGCGCTTGGATTGAATTATGGGGCTTATATGAGCGAGATCTTCCGTGCCGGCCTCAGCTCGGTTGGCAAAGGCCAGCGTGAGGCCGCCCTGGCGATTGGCATGACAACCGGGCAGACCATGCGCCGGATCGTCATTCCTCAGGCGCTGCGTTTTGCCATCCCCCCGACAGGCAACGAGTTCATTGCCATGTTGAAAGACTCGGCCCTGGTGTCAGCCACCGGCTTCGTCCACGAACTTATGTGGCGGGCGACAAAAGTCGGGCGAGCCCAGTTCCACAACCTGGAAGCATTGATCACCGCCGCAGTCTTTTACTGGGTCATGACTCTGGTCTTCTCCTATTTCCAGAATCGTCTGGAAGGGCGCCTGTCGCGGGGTGAGAGGTAAGGTATGCTGCCGATCATTAAGATCACCGATCTTGATAAATTTTTTGGACGGCTTCAGGTCCTAAAGAAAATATCTCTCGAAATTTACCCTAAAGAGGTCGTCTGTATCATCGGACGAAGCGGCGCCGGGAAGAGCACCTTGTTGCGCTGCATCAATTATCTGGAAGAGCCTTCCTACGGGGATATTGAAGTGGATGATTGTTGTATTTCAGCCGGCATAAAAGGGAAAGAACGGCGCGAGCTGATCCACGAGATCCGCCTGCGCACCGGCATGGTCTTTCAGGAATTCAACCTCTTCCCCCACATGTCCGTTCTGGAAAATGTCATGGAAGGCCCGGTGACGGTCAAGAAGATGGATAAGGCCAAAGCGGTCAAGATTGCTGAAATGAATCTTGAGCGCGTCGGCATGCTCATCAAGAAGAATGAATATCCCAACCGGATATCCGGCGGCCAGAAGCAGCGAGTGGCCATCGCCCGCGCTCTGGCGATGGAACCGAAGGTGATGCTCTTCGATGAACCCACCTCTGCCCTCGACCCGGAATTGATCGGCGAAGTCCTCAATGTGATGAAATCCCTCGCCCGTGAAGGAACGACCATGCTGGTCGTCACCCATGAGATGGAATTCGCCTGTGATGTGGCCAATCGCGTCATCGTGATACACGATGGTGAACTGGTCGAGCAAGGAGCGCCTGCCGAATTGTTCAATCATCCACAGAATGAGCATACGCAGGCTTTGCTCGAACGATATCGCTCGGGGAAGTCCCCACAAGCCGAAGCATAAATCCACGGTAATAATCCTGTACACAACCCATTCCCGGTAACCGGGACAAGGCGCCAAACCCCTCAACCATAAAACAGTTTGCGGCCTTCTTTAAAGTGAAACCGGCCAATTGTGGGAAGCCGATTTGCTGCCCGGCACTGTCTATCCCTTGGGCAGGCCCAGCCAAATCGGGAACAGGCGGACAATCGAGGAAGGAGGCAATTATGGAAAAAACAAATCGGGTCAAACCGCACCTCAGCCTGCTGACCACCGGTCAGATGGAACAAATTCACCACTATGCGCTGCAGATCCTGTCAAAGACCGGT
>CAIQQN010000296.1 GCA_903873975.1 uncultured Anaerolineales bacterium | reverse complement strand
TAATCGTTCGGTTGGGAGGGCTCCCACGCTAGTGAGACAAGGCATGGGAGCGCTATCTACAGATGGATAATTCGCTTGTTCTCGCATAAAATAGAGCCATGACCCAAACCCTGAAAATCGTCATCCCGACTGCCGGATGGGCCACGCGCATGCGTCCCCAGACCTGGTCCAAACCCAAACCGCTGGTGAACGTGGCCGGCAGGACCGTCCTCGACCATCTGCTGGAGATGTTCCACAGCGTACCTGGCATTTCCCCTGCAGGTAAGATGTCCCGAAAGAACGCCGGGATGATATCGACTGGTTCAAGGCAGCGCCCCTATGCTGTTGAATACATCCTCATCCTTGGCCCGGGGCTGGGCGAGGCCCAGATTCCACCTTTTATGCAGGAACACTACCCGGAATTAAAAACCCATTTCGTGCTCCAGCCGGTGATGCGCGGCCAATCGGACGCTTTGTGGCTGGCGCGCAAAGATCTGACCGGGCCCGTGCTTATCTGCTTCTCGGATACCCTTATGGAAACGGACTTCTCCTTCCTGGCGGGCGAAAAGGCGGACGGCGTGGCCTGGGTCAAACCCGTGCCAGACCCGCGCCGTTTCGGCGTGGCCGAAGTGGATGGCCAGGGCTGGGTGAGGCGTCTCGTCGAGAAGCCGCAGACCATGGATAATAATCTGGCCGTCGTCGGGTGCTATTATCTCAAACAGTCCGATGAATTGCTCTCAGCCATTGAAGAACATTTCCGCCGCGGTACTTCGCTCAGGGGTGAGTACTTCCTCACGGATACCCTCAACATCATGATCGAGCGCGGCCTGAAGATGCGCACGCAGACCGTGGAGGTGTGGCTGGACACCGGTACGATTGACGCCACGCTGGAGACCAATCGCTACTTGTTGTCACGTTTACAAGTTGACATGTCCACACGTTGGAACGTGGAAACCTGCCAACGTGCCAACGTGAAACTCGTACTTCCCGTGTTTATCCACCCGAGCGCCAGGATCAGCAATTCTGTGATCGGCCCATACGCCTCCATCGGGGCGGATTGCAAGATTACGGGCGCCCGGGTCGAAGACTCCATCCTTGAAGCCGGGGGAACGGTGGAGGCAGTCGCCTTGAAAAGCTCCTTTATCGGCCGGCAGGCCATGGTTAAGGGACGCTCCGCTGACGACCCGCCGTTGAAGTTGAATATTGGAGATAACAGTTCAGTTATTTTAAAGTAGTGTCGTTCAAATGACTGATATCGTCGAATGCCATTCCGGATCCGCCTACGCTGAGAGACCGACTGCCCTCATCTGGCAGGGACAGCGGCTCATCATCGCTGAAATCCTGTCTCAGGGGCGCACGCCGCAGGCTAAGTGGTTCCGGGTCAGGACGGAGGCTGGACAGGCTTTCGAGTTGTCCTGCGTTGAGACAGCCGATGAGCGCCCATCCGAACACGAGTGGCAAATTCACCAATTTTGAGGAGGCTTTATGCTGGAAATATCTGAGGCACGTTATCTCGCAAAGAGTGTGGCTGAGCTGAAGCCCTCGGGCATTCGCAAGTTTTTTGACATCGTCGCCACCATGAAGGAGGTCATTTCACTCGGCATTGGTGAGCCGGATTTCACCACTCCGGAACCGATCCTGGAAGCAGGCGTACGTTCCCTGCTGGCCGGGGAAACTCATTACACGTCCAATTCGGGCAAGCTCGAATTTCGGCAAGCCGTGGCCGGGAATATAAAGCACCTTTACGGTGTGAGCTACGATCCGGTCAACGAGATTATCGCCACAGTGGGTGTCTCGGAAGCGCTTTACCTTGCAATGACTGCCCTGCTCGACCCGGGCGATGAGGTTATCATCCCAACGCCTTGCTTTGTCTCGTACCAGGCCGGGGTCATTCTGGCAGGCGGGATACCGGTCGAAATCCCCAGCCGGATGGAGGACAATTTCCAACTGGACCCGGACCGCATCCGCCTCGCCATCACACCCCGCACAAAGGTTATCTTCGTGGGCTACCCCAGCAACCCGACCGGCGCGGTTGCCACGCGCGAGACCCTGAAACGGGTGGCTGAGATCGCCATCGAACACGATTTGCTCATCATCTCGGACGAGATCTACGACCGGCTGGTGTACAACTTCGACCATGTCTGTGTCCCGGCGCTGGGAGAGGAGATCAAGAAGCGCACCATTCTGTTGGGCGGGCTATCGAAGGCTTATGCCATGACCGGCTGGCGCATCGGCTACGCCTGCGGCCCGGCGGATATCATCAAAGGCATGGTGCGCGTTCACCAGTACACCATCATGTCCGCCCCGACCACCGCCCAGGACGCAGCCCTCGAAGCCCTGACCAACGGAGAAAAGTACGTTCAAGAGATGGTCGCCGAATACGACCACCGGCGCAAGTTGATTGTCAGCGGGTTGAATAAACTCGGCCTGACCACTTTCGAGCCGCGTGGTGCATTCTATGCCTTCCCCAAGATTTCTGCCTCCGGCATGGACGATGAGGCCTTTGCCGAAAAGCTCCTGCTTGAAGAACATGTGGCAGTGGTGCCGGGGAACGCTTTCGGAAAAGGCGGCGAGGGATTCGTCCGCTGCTCGTACGCAACGGCTTATGAGAAGATCGAAGAGGCCCTGCGCCGCATGGAAAAATTCATGAACCGCCATGGGTAAACCCGGGACTGAACTGTTTTATCTGCCCTTTGTATTGGTGTAAAATACAAGAGTTTGGAGTATCATCTCAATAAACTAGGGGGCGGGGGGTGTGTGGGCGGTCGCGAAGCATACCCGAAGGGGTACGAAGCCGCCCACACACCCCCCCTCCTCCCCCACTTATTGAATGGATACAGTATGGAGGTGTCAGATGATTTTTCAAGTAGGAATTGAAAATAACAATGAAGGACGCTCCATCGCCTGGGCATTGGAACATCCCGGCTGTTTTGCCTATGGAATAAAAGGCGAGGCGGCGGCTACGAACCTGGAAGGGGCGCTCTATAAGTATGCGGGCTGGATTCTGCACCACGAGCCAAACAGCTGGCTGAACTTCGCCGAACGTGATATCGAGATCGTCGTCAACGGGACCTGGGACGTTTATTTCATCAATGATGATCTGGAAATAGCCACCGAGGCTGATGGTTATAGCGTGGAATCTTTCTTCCCTTATGATTGGAAACCACTCACCAAAATTGAAATCAAACACACACTGGACATGCTGACCTGGAGCCGGGATGATCTGCTCAAGTCTATACGTGGACTAAGCGAGGCGAAACTCAACCAGACCTATACAGGCGAACGCTGGAGCATCAACGGGATTCTCGGTCATGTTGGCGGGGCAGAATGGTGGTACATGGAGCGCCTCGGGCTGGCCTTCCCCCGCCTCGATGTCCCGGAGGAACCACGCCTCCGGCTGGAGGTAGTCCGCAAGCATTTCAATGCGATGCTATTCAAACTGGATGGGGGTGAAACAGGTCGTCGGCGTGGACGGGGAGTTCTGGTCCCCGCGCAAGGTGATGCGCCGGGCACTCTGGCACGAACGCGATCACGTGGACCATATCCGCAAATTGGTCGCCATGTAAGAAAAATATGGGACCACATTTACTCGTCAGCCAGTTACGCTTCGCCCGTAGCGAGTTCGCCCGCTGCCTTGAAGGTGTTTCCGAGCAGGATGCCATCCGGCGGATCATGCCGATGAATTGCATCAGTTGGATGGTCGGTCATCTTGCCAACCAGGAGCATCGCTATTGGGTGATCTTGTCCCAGCAAAAGGAAGTCGCACCTGGTCTTTATGAGCTGGTAGGCTACGGCAAACCCGCCAGCACGCCCCCGCTGAAAGAAATGTGGGCTGTATGGCGTAAGGTCACCGCCGAGGCGGATAAATATCTTGATATGCTGACACCCGAAATCATGCAGCTCTATCTGGTGAGGGATGGGAAACCGGTGGACGAAAGCATCGGCACCTTGCTGATGAGAAATATTGATCACTACTGGTACCACACCGGTGAGGCCTCCGCCGTCCGCCAGATGCTGGGTCATGCCAAAGTCCCCGAGTTCGTGGGCGATATGAGCGCGGCGGCATACAAGCCGGAAGAATAGAAGTTGCGTTATTAATCCAGCTGGTTGGAATCAAAGAGAGCGGCGGTGGAATTCCGCTGCTCTCTTTTTAATTTCCATGCTCAGGCCGGTTTGACATTGACCTGGTGCTGGCGGATGCGATAGTTCCCATTCTTCGCCAGTACCTGGGCCGCGAACTTCTCCGGCACGTCCACCAGGGTGTACTTATCCTGGATGTGAATTTTGCCAATGGTGTGGCCGGGGATGTCGGCATGGAAGGCGATCGTGCCGACTACATCGTTGGGGCGGATACCATGCAGGCGGCCAAGGCTCAGGCTGAGACGTACCATGCCCGGTTCGTGCGAGACGGTTTCGCGATCTGAGTAGCCGCCGCGCGGGAAGCGTTTCCCATCCCGTTCGCCTGCCCCCGCCTTCTGGGGGTAACGGCGTGGCCCCGTATCCTGTACTTCGCTGACCGGAGCGATC
>CAIQQN010000295.1 GCA_903873975.1 uncultured Anaerolineales bacterium | reverse complement strand
TCCTTCTCGCTTGTGCCATCGGCAAGATTCTCAAAATGCTCATGTTCGCTTATGCCGGTTACTATTCTGTTGCCTGGATCACCGGATTATTTGGCAAGTAAAGGAAATGAATTTGACCAATTACACCAGTATCGACTCCTATCTAGAAACCCACATGGACGAAAGCATTGCCGAACTTTCCCGCTTGGTGGCCCAGCCTTCTGTCGGGGCGCAAAACCTGGGAATGCAGGAATGCGCCGCGCTCGTGGCTGGAATGTTACGCCAACGCGGTTTCGCCACCGAAGTGATGCCCACCGCCGGCGCGCCGGTCGTCTTCGGAGAACGCAAGGGGATTGGCAACCAGACACTGCTCTTCTACTGCCACTATGATGTCCAACCACCCGAACCATTGGAACTTTGGGAAACGCCGCCTTTCGAACCATCCCTGCGGGATGGCAAGCTATTCGGACGCGGCGTTGGCGATGATAAGGGTCACTTGGTTGCCCGCCTGTTCGCGGTGGATGCTTTACTCTCTACGCTGGGCGACCTGCCCTGCACGGTCAAGTTCATCATCGAGGGCGAGGAAGAGACCTCCAGCGTCCACTTGCACGAATATGTGCGCAACAATCTGGAGCGGCTCAAAGCCGATGGATGTATCTGGGAATTCGGCGGTGTGGATCACACCGAAACGCCGGTGCAATACCTCGGTCTGCGCGGCATCTGCTACGTGGAACTCTCTGTCGAAACTTCCTCCACCGACGTCCACTCCGGTTTGGGCGGCTCCATCTTCCCCAACGCCGCATGGCGGCTGGTTTGGGCGCTCAATAGCCTGAAGGGTCCCGATGAACACATTTGCTTGCCAGGGTTTTACAATAAGGTGCGCAAACCGTCTGGACGGGATATTGAACTGATGGATGCCCTGCCCGAGACGGCTGACTTTTACAAAGAGCTGTACGGGGTCAAGTCATTCATCAAAGGCCTGACCGGCGGCGTTGAACTGCGCGTGGAGGAAGTCTTCACTCCCACCTGCACCATCTGCGGGCTGACTTCGGGCTACCAGGGCCCCGGTGGGAAGACCGTCCAACCCGCAAAGGCTTCGGCCAAGGTGGATTTCCGCCTCGTCCCGGACCAGGAGCCTGCAGAAGTGGTTGAACAATTGCGCCGCCACCTGGACGCAAATGGCTTCTCCGATGTAAAAGTGGAACAACTGGGTGGCGAGCCCCCTGCCCGCACCGACCCGGATGACCCGTTCGTGAAACTGGTTTGCGACACCGCCGTGGAGGTTTACGGAGTGCCGATGCGCATCCTGCCGATGGGCGGCGGCTCTGGTCCGAACGCGCCCTTCATCCATGACCTTGGACTGCCGGTGGCGACTGCCGGCCTCGGTCACCCGGATGGGCGTGGACATGCCCCCAATGAAAACATCCGCCTGGATTTATACTTGAAACATGCGAAACACATGGCGAGATTGATGGCGGAGTTCGGAAAATAGCGAGCGCAATCTGCAAGAATAATCCTCCGAGTTCATTAAGAACTCGGAGGATTATATTATCCTTGTGCGGTTTGATGGCAACCTGGAAGGTGAACGTTAAATCTTCCTCTTACTTCTCCGTGATCGTAATACTCTCGATAATATCTCCAGTAAAGGTGGGGTTTTGGTCGGGATCCCGTCGGGTGAGGCCGTTTACCACGTCCATACCGCTGGTCACCTGCCCAAAGATGGTGTAGTCGCTCTCCTTGAGGTCGTACGGTCCAAAGGTGATAAAGAACTGGCTGCCGTTGGAATTGGGTTGCCCGGTATTCGCCATTGCCACCACCCCGGCTTTATCATAGGCTAGATCATTCGCTTCGTTAGCAAATGAGTAACCCGGAGTACCGTTGCCGGTGCCAGTCGGGTCTCCAGTCTGGGCCATGAAACCTTCTAGTACGCGGTGGAAGGTTACACCGTCGTAATATCCTTGACGAGCCAAAAAGATAAAACTGTTCACCGTGATGGGGGCTTTGTCGGGATAGAGTTGGATAACGAACTGCCCACCCTTTGCCATCGTAACATTAGCGAAATATTGCTTGGTCACATCGATCAGCATGGGCGGCGCGGCAGAATACTGCTTTGTGCCGACCAATTCCGGGGTGGCTCCCCCTTGAGTCGGGATTTGGGGTGTCGGGGTTGTCAACGCGGCCAGCTTGGCCTGTTTGTAGGTCACCACCGCCAGCAAGATAACTCCCGCCGCGGCCAGGATAATAATTCCGATAGTGATGATGCGGGTGTAGAGCTTGCGTTTTGCACGCGCAGCCCGCCGGGCTTCCCGTTTGGTGATGTGGGTCTTTGTCATTGTTTTCTCCTTTTCAACCCCGGTCTCTGCGACCGGTATTGGATTTTCTCAGGGTGGTTTTTGCCTTCTGATATCTGGTAGCCTTCGGGTTTTCCGTGACAGGTTTTAGCTTTGGCAGCCCGGCTGGTTTCTTCAGCGCAGCCACTTCCTGCGGAGTCAGATAACGCCATTCCTTTGGCTTGAGATTGCCCAGGCGCAGTTCCCCAATCCGCACCCGCACGATTCGCACCACCGGCAGGCCGGTCACCTTGCCCATCTCGCGAATCTGGCGCTTGTAACCCTCTTTCAGGGTGACATTCAGCCAGGCACCTTTGCCATATTTGGAGGTGACATACACATCCGCCGGGGCTGTCTTGAATCCATCTTCCAGTACCAAACCACGCCGCCATTTGTCTAATTGTTCGCCGTCGGGGTGGGTCGCCACCAGCACACGGTATTCTTTTTCGTGTTCGTAACGCGGGTGCGTCAATTTATTGGCCAGGTCGCCGTCATTGGTCATCAGGATCAGTCCCTCAGAGTCGAAGTCCAGGCGGCCGACCGGGTAGAGCGTTCCTTCCACGGGAACCAAGTCGCGGACTGCCGGCCGTAGATCAGGATCGGTGACGGTGGATATCACTCCGCGGGGTTTATAAAGTGCCACATAGATCAGTTCCTCTGCCCCTTTGACAGGCCTCCCATCCACTGTGATCTGGTCGCGTGCCGCCTCGGCTTTATCACCCAGCCCCGCCACTTGACCATAGACTCGTACCCGTCCGGCGGAAATCAATTCTTCGCAACTCCGCCGCGAACCGTAACCGGCGCGTGCCAGGATTTTTTGCAAGCGTTCTTCCATGTCAGCCTTTCAATGCCTCATTATGATTATCGCCATTTTCCACCTCCGGCATGTTAAGCGGAGGCAGGTCCATCAGCGAGTTCAGGCCAAAGTGCTGGAGGAAATCTGGAGTCGTACTGTACAGAATTGGGCGGCCTGGACCTTCAGTCCGTCCCACCTCCAGGATCAACCCCTTGCCAAGCAGGGACTTCATCACGCCGTCGCTGCTGACACCACGCACTGCTTCGATCTGTGGACGCGTGGCCGGTTGTTGGTAGGCCACAATTGCCAGAGTTTCAAGGGCCGCCTGGCTCAGGCGGCTGGTGGCTTCCAGTCCGAGGAAACGCTCGATCGTCTCAGCCATCTCCGGCGCGGTGGTTAACTGGATCCGCCCACCGTGTCGCTGAAGACGCAGGCCGCGGGTTTGTAATTCTGCTTCGAGCTGCTTAAGTCCTTGCTCGACCGCTGAAGTGGATATCTCCAGCACCGTCGCAAATTGGGATGGCGCCACCGGTTCAGCAGATACAAACAGCAACGCTTCCAGTGCGGTGGGGATATCCAGTGAGGTCGGGTTTTCAGATTCGCTCATGCTATAATAACTCCCATCGGTTTGGAATGCGATGGCCAACTGCTCGATACGAGAGCCACCGCAAGTTTCAGATGCGAACTTATGCATATACTGTAATCAATCACAGGGTACTGCTTTAATATTCGAACCTGTATCATACTTGTTGCCTTGCATTTCGGACAATTCAGTTCTGAAATTTATGCAAGGAGCAGTAGAGGCATTATGTTTACTCGTACTAATCTGCTTCTCATTGGTGTTGTCACCTTGGCGCTGGTTGTTCTGGCTTGCACCATGAACATCGGCGGACCGGACTACCCGACTCCTGCCATCCCGGTCTCAACCGAAGCGGTGGGCGAACTCCAGTCATCCATTGAGACGGCTGTCGCAGCCGGAGGAGATTCCGGGCAGATCACGCTGATCTTAACCGAGCCACAATTGACCTCGTTTCTGACTTACAAACTCCAGGCTCAGTCCCAGTTGCTGATCACCAATCCGCAAGTGTACCTGCGCGACGGTCAAATCCAGCTCTATGCGACCGCCAGCCAGGGCTATTTCGAGGTCACTGCCAGGATCGTTCTAAGTACCGGAGTGGATGACGAGGGCCAGTTAAAGATCGAGTTGACTTCTGCCGATTTCGGCCCTCTGCCTGTCCCGAATGGGTTGAAGGAAATCATGACTGCCACCATCCAGGAAGCCTACACCGGCGCCCTCGGCCCGGTCGCCACTGGTTTTCGACTGCAGAGCGTCACTATTGCTGATGGCACAATGACCATCGTTGGGCAAACAAAATAGCGTTTGGATTATACCAGTAACCCTGATGACCAAAAAACTGCTCTCCATCATCGCAATCTTCTTCTTGATGGCCGCCTGTACGCCGCAGGTCCAGCAAGCAGACGTGATTGTCAGTCTGACCGCTGATGGAGCCAGCCAGAATATCACTCTCCCGGCCGGTAGCTCCGTGCAACAAGCCCTCACTTCCGCGGGTGTCAGCTTGTCCCAGACCGACCGTGTAGACCCGCCTGCCTATACCCTGCTGACGGAGGGACTGACTATTACTGTCACGCGGGTGCGGGAAGAATTTGAGACCCAGCAAGTAATCATCCCATTCGAGCGCCAGGAACTACTCAACGAATCTTTACCGGCTGGAGAAACCCGCCTTGTTCAGGCCGGGCAAAATGGGTTGCGCGAAATAACCATCCGGCATGTCTTCGAGGACGGCACCGAAACTGGCAATTCGGTGGTCTCCGAAAATATCTTGCAGGCTGCCATACCGGAGATCGTCATGATCGGCGTCCAGTCGCCGTTCGCTCCCCTGCCTATCCCGGGCAAACTGGTCTATCTGACCGGCGGTAATGCTTGGATCATGGAAGGTTCCACCTCCAACCGCCGCCCGTTGGTAACCACCGGTGATCTCGATGGCTATATTTTCTCCCTTTCTCCGGACGGAAAATTGCTGCTTTTCACTCGCAAGTCAGCATTGCCTGCAGACCAGGAAATCAATGATTTGTGGGTTGTCAACACCACCACTCAATCCCCCACACCTGTCAGCCTGGGTGTTTCCAACGTGGTCCACTTTGCAGCCTGGCAGCCCGGCAAATCATATCTGATTGCCTATTCCACAGTTGAGCCGCGCACCACCGCCCCGGGCTGGCAGGCCAACAACGACCTGCACTTCCTGGTCTTTGCAAATGGGGTGCCCGGCCGTACCAGTGACGTTCTCGAAGCCAACTTCGGCGGTACTTATGGCTCATGGGGGATGACTTTTGCCTGGTCGCCGGATGGGAACAGCCTGGCTTATTCCCGTCCAGACGGGGTCGGTTTGGCGGATATCACAAACAAAGCACTGACTGCATTATTAAACATCACTCCTCTGAACACCCACAGCAATTGGGCTTGGACTCCCGGTCTGGCTTGGGGCAGCGATAGTCAAATCATCTACCTGGTCACACACGCTGCGCCCACCGGGTTGTTCAGTCCCGAAGATTCGCCCAACTTCGACCTGGTTGCCGCCCCTCTGACCGAAAACGAATCCACCCCACTCGTCCATCAGACTGGCATGTTCGCCTACCCGGCAGCTTCTTCCCTTCGCCAGGGCAAAACCGGTTCAACTTATTTACTGGCTTTCTGGCAGGCTATTTTCCCGACCCAATCCAAAACCAGTCGCTATCGGTTGGTTGTGATGAATAGCGATGGGACAAACCTTCGTTCGCTGTTTCCTGGCGAGGGGCAATCCGGTCTCCAACCAATGATTCCTCCTGTCTGGGCTCCGAGTCCCCTAGAAACCGGTGGCGACTTCATCAGCGTTATCTACGAAGGCAATCTCTGGATTGTGGACGCCGCCTCGGGACAATATCAGCAGATTACCGGTGATGGGTTGACCATCCAGATTGATTGGAAGTAATCTTTGCTTCGACGGGGGCTTGTCCCTCCGCAATAGCAAATTCACAGGGTGCTGTGCTAATTTTTGAACCAAAATCGTCTTTTTTTCGAGCCGTTCGATACAAGAAAGTTCATGGCTTTATTCAAGAAGTAATGGGAGCATTTCATGCGAATCTTACTCACCGGAGCCGCGGGTTTCCTCGGTTCCCACATTTGTGATCGCCTGCTGGCTGAAGGTCATACAGTCATCGGGATGGACAACTTTATCACTGGCAATCGCGAAAACCTCGTTCACCTGGTCAAGAACAAGGATTTTTCTTTTATTAGGCACGATGTATCTGAAATTATAACCGTGCGCTCCAAACTGGACGCGGTGTTGCACTTTGCTTCCCCTGCCAGCCCCAATCCCGCCTCCCCTTTCGGCTATCCCAATCTGCCGGTTGAGACCCTGAAAGCCGGTTCGCTTGGCACCTTCAACACACTTGACCTTGCCAGAATAAATCAGGCCCGTTTTCTTTTCGCCTCCACCTCCGAGGTCTATGGCGACCCGCTCGAGCACCCGCAGGTGGAAACCTACTGGGGTCATGTAAACTCGGTTGGTCCCCGATCAATGTACGATGAAGCCAAACGCTTTTCCGAAGCCCTCATCATGGCCTATTATCGCTCGAAAGGGGCGGATACACGCATTGTCCGTATTTTTAACACTTACGGTTCACGCATGAGATTGGACGACGGGCGCGTCGTACCGAGTTTCATTCAACAGGCCCTGCACGGCGATCCTTTGACTATATTCGGTGATGGATTGCAAACCCGCTCCTTTTGCTATGTGGACGATCTGGTTGATGGCATCTACCGCCTGCTCTTGTCTGACGAACATTTGCCGGTTAATATTGGGAATCCCTCTGAAACTTCCATCTTGGATTTTGCACTGAAGATAAACCGTCTCACCGGTAACGCTGCCGGATTGGATTATTCCATTGACAAGCGCATGGACAGCGACCCCCAGCGCCGTTGCCCGGATATCAGCCGCGCCCGGTCACTGCTCAGTTGGGAGCCAAAGGTGGGCTTGGAAGAGGGCTTGATGCGCACCATCAGTTCCTTTAAAGAAAAACTGGGGATGAAATGAGCTTCGTTTCCAACTCACAGGAGCGGTCGCGTTTCATCAAGTTCATAACTGTCGGCGCCATCGGGGCGGTCGTTGACTTTGGAATTATGAACCTTTTCTCGAAGTTATTTAATATGTCCCTTACCTTGGCTGGGACAATTTCCTTTATCTGCGCCATCCTCAGTAACTTCCTCTGGAACCGTTTCTGGACATATCCCGACTC
>CAIQQN010000294.1 GCA_903873975.1 uncultured Anaerolineales bacterium | reverse complement strand
GGGAGCGGCTGCTGCTGCGGCGCTGTCTCTGATGGACCAGGGCACGATTGCCCTCGACCCGTCCATTGCCGAGGTGAACCTCCAGTTGTGTGCCGGGTGCGGACAGTGTGTGGCCGCCTGTCCATACAAAGCCATCGAGTTGGAGAAGAACGTTGCCAGGATCAACGGCTACCTGTGTAAGGGCTGCGGCACGTGTGCGGCAGCCTGCCCCAACAAGGCCATGTCCCTCATCCATTACGACGACCGCGAGTTGGTCGCGGAAATCATCGGAGTTTTAGCGGTGGAACCTGCGGAGGTAGTATGAACTACGAGCCAAGAATTATCGCCTTCCTTTGCACATGGTGTTCGTACACCGGTGCGGATACCGCCGGGATTGCGCGCATAAAATCCCCGGCCAACATCCGTGCGGTGCGCGTACCCTGCTCGGGGCGTGTCTCGCCTGAACTGGTCATGCGCACCTTCGACCAGGGTGCCGACGGCGTGCTGGTTCTCGGCTGTCACATCGGTGAATGCCACTACGACACCGGCAACCACCGCGCTGCCAAACGTATACCAATACTGCGGAGCTTGATGACCTTCGCCGGGTTGGAGCCTGAACGCTTACACCTGGACTGGGTGTCAGCCTCGGAAGGCGAACGTTTCTCCCGAATCGCCACCGAATTTACCGAAACGGTGCGGGCGCTCGGGCCGGTAGCCTGGCGCGTCACCCCGGGCCAGTGGCAGACTGTGGCGGAATCCCTGCTACCGCTCAAAGAGGAAGTCCCCATGCCCGCGCTGGACTGCGCCGGCAAAACGGACACCATCCGCGCCAAAGCGAAGGAACTACTCACCAGCGGTGAGGTCGGGTGCGTGATCGGGTACGAAGTCGGGCCGCGCGGACGGACGCGTCCGATATTTGTTTACTCCGCGGAGGAAACCGAGCGCCTCGTCTGGAACCCGGACGTAAGCAATAACCTGGCCTCTTACCTGCCGGTCAAGTTAAAGCCTAAAGGCAAGGAGCCTCCCAGAAAAGTGGCGGTGGTCGTCAAGCCGTGCGACAGCCGGGCGGTCAACGTCCTGCTGGCGGAAAACCAGTTTACCCGCGACCAGGTCCACGTCATCGGCGTGACGTGCGAAGGTGTGCG
Organism: uncultured Anaerolineales bacterium; assembly: GCA_903873975.1. Lineage (GTDB taxonomy): Bacteria > Chloroflexota > Anaerolineae > Anaerolineales > Villigracilaceae > UBA877. The sequence goes on along the minus strand of CAIQQN010000294.1, from coordinate 59,925 downwards.
CGACGGAGGCAGCAGCCTGCAATCCCGCTGCCAAACCTGTTCCGAGCGCGTCCCGGTTGTCTACGACACACTCGTCGGCGAGCCGCCGGCCAAGGGTCACGCCGGGGCAGTTGCCGGGTCCGATTGGCTGGAAACACTCCCGCCCCGAGAGAGGATGGAATTCTGGCTTTCCCAATTTGACCGCTGCATCCGCTGTTACGCCTGTCGCCAGGCCTGCCCGATGTGCAACTGTCCAGTATGCCTGTATGAGCGCGATGACTCGACTTTTGTCGGCATGGGCATCAGACTGAACGAGAAGCGCACCTTCCACCTGGGACGCGCCTACCACCTGGCTGGCCGCTGTGTGGGTTGTAACGAATGTGAACGCGCCTGTCCGATGGAAATTCCCATCGGCCTGTTGAACCAGAAACTGGCTGAGGAAATTGAAACAGTCTTTAATTTCCGAGCTGGCCTTACTGTTACCCCGTCCCCGATTGTTACCGTCCTGTCGGGCGAATACAAGGAGGGCTGAGATGAGCAAACCCAAAGGTGATAAAAAACGCTGGCTCATCTCGCAAATAGAACTGGAGACATGGCTGGACGGCATTGCCAACGCGCGGACGCTCATCGCCCCACGCCACGTATCCGGAATAATGCTCTACCGCCAAGTGGCGAAAAGCAAGGAAATTGCCTGGCATGGACAGGCACCAGGATCCTCAAATGCCTTCCGGCCGTTATTGTCGGTCAAGGAAATCTTCTTCCCGCAGACCGAACGCCTGTTCACCATACAAAAAACCGGACAAGAAATCCACCTGAAAGAAGCATTCCCAGATTGGGAAACTGTTGTTTTCGACGTCCGTCCGTGCGACGCGCGCGGGGTTAAATTGCTCGACGCCCTCTTCCTCGACACCAATCCGGTTGATGCTTTCTACGCCCGCCGCCGTGAGAATACCACTCTCATCGGTCTGGCTTGCAAGGAACTTGGTCCCACCTGTTTCTGTACATCGGTCGGCGGCGCACCCGACGACTCCCACGATGTGGACATCATGCTCTATGAAACGGATGGAGGTTACCTGGCCGAGGCGGTGACCGAGAAAGGCCGCTTCCTTATCCCCAGTGGCGAGTGGAAGGAAACCACCGCCAGCCCTAAACAGGCAATGGATAGTGGCCAGTTCCCAGTTCCGAAAAAAGGAAAATGGCCGGAGCATTTCAACGACGAGTACTGGATGCGGATGTCGGAACGCTGCCTTTCCTGCCGTGCCTGCGCCTACGTTTGCCCGACCTGCCGTTGTTTCGCCGTCCGTGATGAGGTGCTTGCTCCTGGCGAGTTCGAGCGCATCCGCTGTTGGGATAGTTGTGCCGGGGAGAACTACCGCCGCGTGGCTGGCGGGCACAAACCACGGGCCGAAAAAGGTGAACGTCTGCGCAATCGTTTCTTCTGCAAGTACTATTACTACCCCGAACAATACGGACTGGGTACTGTCTCAGCCTGCACCGGTTGCGGACGCTGCATCGAAGTCTGCCCTGTCGGAGTAGATATCACCGAAGTGTTGATGGACCTGGAGAAATCAGCATGAACGAGAACCCCATGCTTCCTTACCTGGGAAAATTGGTCGAAGTACGTGACCTGGCAGCCGACATTAAACTCTTCCGGGTCGAAATGTTGAATGGTGGGGGCGAAGCATTCCGTACCTTCCAGCCTGGGCAGTTCGCCTTCGTCTCGGCGTTCGGCCTGGGCGAAGCGCCCTTCGGTATTGCCAACGCCGCGGGTCGCGGCCCGGCGGTTGATTTCGCGGTAGCCCGCCTCGGGTCTGTGACGACCGGACTGCATGAACTCGGCGAAGGTGATGTCATCGGCGTGCGCGGTCCTCTGGGAAACTGGTTCCCGATGAAGAAGTTTCAGGGAAAAAACCTGATTGTCCTTGGAGGTGGCATAGGTGGCGCACCCCTGCGCCCGGTCATCCAGCACGTGCTGGACAACCGATCTGATTATGGAACCCTGACCATCTTATGGGCTGCACGTCATCCATCCTTGCTTGTCTTCACCGACGAATATGATGAGTGGCGTGCTGCGCCGGATACGGCTCTGCACCTGACGGTGGACAGCCCGGATGAAAAGTGGGACCACAATGTGGGACTGATCACCCAACTACTCGAAAAGGTCTCTCCCTCGCCGGAGAATACCGTTACAATTACCTGCGGCCCACCGATTATGATCCATTTCGTAACGAAGATGCTCCAGGAGAAGATGGGCTTTGCTCCAAAAAACAATTACGTTACCCTTGAGGCGCGCATGCATTGCGGGATGGGCAAGTGCGGGCGCTGCAACATGGGCGAGAAACTAATCTGCGTGGATGGACCGGTCTTCAACATGGAAGAGGTGGGTGGATTGATGGAGACATTCCTGTAACAGCATTGAGGTCAGACACCATCCAATCCTGCTCGGTCGCAGTCGTCGGTGGTGGTCCAGCCGAACTAATTGTTGCCGAAGTTTAAACCCGGGGTGATGTTCAGGTTGATCTTTATGACAGCATACCTTCGGTGGGATGCAAGTTCTTAATGGCAGGCAAAGGGGGTTTAAACCTGACGCACACAGCATCGCATGACAATTCCTCTCTCATTTTGGAACACGCCGAGCCTAACTTGAACCGCTTCTGGATGCATTCGGTCCTGAGGATTTGCGTAGGTGGGTACATGAATTTGGGATCGATACCTTCGTAGGTTCATCCGGGCGCGTGTTTCCAGTTGGTATGAAAACAGCTCCAATTTTGCTTCTCTGGCTTGACCGTTTGCATAAAGCTGGAGTAACTTTCCATATGTACCATAAGTGGCGCGGTTGGAGCGATAACGGTTCTCTGGATTTCGAAATACCGCATGGCGAAACAAGCGTGAGTCCCAGTGCTGTGGTACTAGCACTGGGCGGTGGGAGTTGTGCGCGGCTTAGTTCCACAATCGAGTGGGTTGCGCATCTTGCTGAGCGTGGAGTAGCAGTTGCAGCGCTAAAACCATCCAACTGCGGCTTTAATGTTGCCTGGAGTGAACATTTCCGAAATCGTTTTGAAGGATCTCCCATAAAATCAGTCACTGTTGCCTTCACCGATTCCAAAGGGTATTTATTTAACAGGCAGGGTAAATTTATTGTTACCGCGACCGGCGTTGAAGGCAGTTTGATATATGCCGTCTCGGCACAATTGCGGGATGAGATTGAAACCAGGCCTCGGGGTTCGCGGACACTTTCCGGCCATCTTGAAAAAGAAGTCAATATCAAAGGTGTAAAAGCTGGTTTGCTGCGGGAAATTTCACCAAAACAGAATTTTACTGATCCAGAATGCCTGGCTTCCGGCATCAAAGAATTGACCATTCCCCTAATTGCAGTCCGGCCTTTGGATGAAGCCATCAGCAGTGCGGGCGGTGTTCTCTTTGAAGAGCTCGACGAGCGCCTGATGATTCGCTCCATGCCGGGTGTCTTCTGTGCGGGGGAAATGCTGGATTGGGAAGCGCCGACCGGCGGGTATCTGCTCACAGCTTGCTTTGCAAGCGGCCGGGCTGCTGGCCTGGGAGTTCTGGCCTGGTTTGACCATGCTGTAGGAGTTTAATGTAAGAATTGACTATTACCGGTTGAAACCTGAATCCTAAAGATCAATTCCTGATATCGGTCGATTTTATGGTTTGAATTTGTGACCGAACGATCTAACCCAATTGCTTGCAAAATCTTCTTGACAAACCCCCCACTCCAATGATAAACTCTTCCTCGTTAATATAATTCTAAGGAAAGGAGTCGTACTTCATGAGCAACACCCCATTCAATACCCTTTGTGACCTTATTTCTGATGTAAAGGGTATGATTCTACCTTCTTGGAGTGCGCCTGTTGACTGAAAATCAACTCTCCCTGGTCTTTTGCCACGGTGCGCTCCAGCACCGTGGCTTTTTTTTATTCAGAATCTCACTTCCTATCCCTTTCCAATAAGGAAAGGGAGGAAAGAACTAAACTATGGCAACCATCGCACCCTCAACCTATTTTGATTTCCGCAAAGCCCTGAGCAAAAAGAAATTGGCCGGTATGCTGCGCATGATGACCGGCTACCGGCTGCCCTACCTGGCCGCCAACCTGACGTTGGCTGTATCGGCGCTGGCGAAAACATTGACCTATCTCCTGTTGCGGAATTTTGCAGACACGGTGGTCGGCAATGTTGCACCGTTCGCCGGTACTCTTTCACGGACCCTAATCCTGATTGCGTTGGGCTTCATCGGTTTGGCTTTATTTGAGGGTGGGTTCGCCTACATCTCCAGCCGGCTGGCTTCTTACTCAGCTGAAAATATCACCCGCCGCGTGCGCAACTTTTTGTTTGACCATATCCAGCGACTGTCGTTCGCCTACCACAGCAAGACCCCTACCGGCGACTTGATCGAGCGCGTTACCTCAGACGTGGACTCGGTACGCGCCTTCTTCAACGACCAGGCTATTGGAGCAGGACGTATTGTCCTGTTATTTATAATCAATTTCATCGCCATTTGGATTCTTTCCTGGAAATTGGCACTGGCCTCCATAGCGGTTGTCCCGGTCATCGTTCTTGTTTCGATGTGGTTCTTTAAGAAGGTGACCAAGACTTACGAGAAATATCAGGAACAGGAAGCGAAACTCTCCACAACCCTCCAGGAGAATCTGACCGGCGTGCGCGTGGTCAAGGCCTTTGCCCGCCAAGGCTACGAAATGGACAAGTTTGAAAAGGATAACTGGGAGAAGTTCTTGCGCGGTCGCAAACTCATGCGAATGCAGTCCCTCTTCTGGCCGCTCTCGGACCTATTGTGCGGTTTTCAAATGTTGGCTGGATTTATATACGCCGGTCTCCTGGCGATCCATGGCGAGATCACCATCGGTACATACCCGGCATATGTCGGCTTGGTGGTCTGGCTCATTTGGCCGATGCGCAACCTGGGACGTATCATTGTTAACACCTCCACTGGTCTGGTTTCCTACGACCGCCTGATGGAAATCGTCAAACAAGAACGTGAACCTCTGACCGATGGCAAGGTGCAGGTGCGAGGCCCGGTACGGGGCGAACTTGTCTTCGAGAACGTCTCGTTCCAGTACAGCGATGGGAATACTGATATCCTGAAGGGTATCTCGTTCGCTGTCCAGCCAGGACAATCCGTTGCCCTGCTCGGTTCGACCGGTTCGGGTAAGACCACCCTCGTCAATTTGCTGCCTCGTTTTCATGAATATACCGGCGGGCATATCCTTCTTGATGGAGCGGAATTGAAGGATTATTCACGCGAAACTCTGCGCCAGCAAATTGGCATCGTTGAGCAGGAACCATTCCTGTTCAGCCGTTCAATCCGCGAGAACATCAATTACGGCGTGGGTCGCGATGTGCCGCAGAAAGAGATCGAGAAAGCTGCTCAAGCTGCCGCCGTTCATGACGTGATCCTGTCCTTCCCGGACGGGTATAACACGCTTGTCGGCGAGAAGGGCGTGACGCTCTCCGGCGGGCAGAAGCAACGCGTGGCTGTAGCCCGTACTCTTCTGAAGAACCCACGCATCCTGATTTTGGACGATTCCACATCCAGCGTGGACACCGAAACAGAAGCAGAGATCCGCTCGGCGTTGAACGGGTTGATGAAAAACCGGACCACGTTCATCATTGCCCACCGTATCCAGTCTGTGATGAACGCCGATTTGATCCTGGTAATGGACAAAGGCGAAATCGTCCAGATGGGCAATCACGCGGAACTGGTTTCGCAGGACGGGATGTATAGAAAGATTTACGATATCCAGACTCGAATTGACGAGGAGTTGGAAGAAGAGATTGCCTCTGTTTAATGTACAGGGGGTAGCAACAATGTACCCCTGGCGGAGAATTGAACTATGCCTGACGAATTGATTGAACTCGAAGAAGAAGAACATACCAGCCTGTTGACCACTCCCACCCTCAAACGCATAATGGGACTGGTGAAACCTCACTGGCGCTGGATGGCTGGATTCCTGATCGCCATCGTCTTTACCGCCAGCCTGGATGCCATCTTTACATACATCAACAAGGATATGATCGACCAGGGCATCGCCCAGAAGAGCATTCCCACCCTTTTGAGGTATGCCTCATACTATGGTGGGTTGCAATTGGTGCAGGCCGTCTCGGTTTTCATCTTTATTTTCCTGGTCGGCATCATGGGCGAACGCATCCAGTATGACATTCGCCGGTCCATCTTTAACCACCTGCAGGATCTGTCCCTCTCGTACTACAGCCAGAACGCGGTGGGACGCCTGATGGCGCGCGTAACCTCGGATTCGGGCCGCATTTCCAGCTTGATGACCTGGGGTATGCTTGATGTGACCTGGGCCATCGTCAGTGTGACAATGTCGGTGATCTTCATGCTGTACATCAACTGGAAACTGGCGTTGATCGTTTTTGCGATCATTCCCATTCTGCTTATCATCGCCATCAACTTCCGCAAGAAGATCCTGGTTGAGTTCCGCAAGTCGCGGCGTGCCAACTCGAAGATCACCGGCGAGTATAACCAGAACATTCAAGGCGTGCGGGTGGTCAAGGCGCTTGGCCGCGAGGACGAAAACCTGGAAGAGTTCTCAGTCCTGACCGACGACATGTTCAAAGCCTCCTACCGTGCCGCCTGGCTCTCGGCGCTCTTCCTGCCGACCGTGCAGGTTGTGGCAGCATTTGCACTGGGCGCCATCGTCTGGTATGGCGGGATGCAGAGTGTTACCGCCAAGTTCTCGGTAGGCGATATCCACGCTTTTGTCTCGTACCTGACCTTCATAATTTGGCCAATACAGGACTTGGCGCGCGTTTATGCCGACATGCAGAACTCCATTGCTTCAGCTGAGCGTATCTTCAAATTACTCGATACTGTCCCTGAGGTCCAGAACCGCCCCGAAGCAATCGTGGCTGAGACAATCCAGGGAGCAATTGAGTTTGACCATGTCCATTTTTACTACGAGGACCGTAAGCCGATCCTGACCGATTTCTCATTGAAAGTTAAGCCAGGCGAAACCATCGCCCTGGTCGGGCCGACTGGTGGTGGGAAGACGACCATCGTCAATCTGCTGTGCCGCTTCTACGAGCCAAAAGAAGGATTCATCTCCATCAATGGTCGCGACTACACCAACTATACTCTGCAGTCCATCCACAGCCGGGTGGGCATCGTGCTTCAGACCCCGCACTTGTTCTCCGGTTCGATCTGTGAGAACATCCGCTACGGCCGGCTGGATGCCTCGAACGACGATGTCGAAGCCGCAGCAAAGATCGCTGGGGCGCACGATTTCATCACCACCTTCGAGAAAGGTTATGAACAGGAAGTTGGTGAGGGCGGCAATCTGCTCTCGGTTGGACAGAAACAACTCATCAGCCTGGCAAGGGCGGTGCTGTCAAGACCCGAGATCTTCATCATGGACGAGGCCACCTCCAGCGTGGACACGCTGACCGAGGCCCTCATCCAGCGCGGCATGGAGGCTTTGATGGCAGGACGTACCTCCTTCATCATTGCCCATCGCCTGAGCACCATCCGCCGGGCGGACCGTATTGTGGTAATTGAAGAGGGTCGCATCGCTGAGATGGGTACGCACGCCGAACTGCTCAGTTTGCACGGCCACTACTACCGCCTGTACACTCAGCAGTTCAAGGTCGAGAAGGAACAGGCTTATGGGGTGGCGGTACCGAACGCAGTACCGGTAATCAAGTAGGAAATCTATATCTCCGAGGTCTCAAAGACCTCGGAGATATCTCTAAAATATAGGCACGTTGGGAATGACAGACCCTCAGAATCTGGTTCTTTCAATCCAGTATCTATTTCTCAAGGATAAACAACCAGGCGTTTTCAAATTTACATGACATTGTCCCTGATTGGCTGACGCCGATAAATCCCAGGAAGCCATCGGTGAAAATGGCCGGCTGGTTGCCGTAGTTGTGTCTGGCCTCCGCCAGTTGTGAGTTGATTTGGTTGATACTGTCGTCGAAAATGGAACTTTGATCTTGGAAATCCTGTACCATCTGTGCGTTCGCATTGTCAGGAAGCGTAAAGGTGGGCGGATTGGGGATCGAGTTTGGGGGTGGTGTTGTGGTGTCCACTTTGCCGATCAGAACTCCGTTCGTGTACAGGTCTAGCAGGTTGCCGCGCGCCACTACCACCAGCCGGTTGGTCGCATCGTTGAACCAACTGAAGGATCGATCTTCGTTTTTTGGGAAGTAGGTCTGGAAGTTGGCGATCTTTCCATCTGCCATGGCCATGAACGCTATATAGCCGCTGGCAACGCGCGTAATGATAACGGTGTATTGATTTGGCTTGTTGGTATTGCCATCCGAGCGGAACATGAACCCGCAGCCGAAGATGCTGTTCTTGGTATTCCAGGTGATATCAGCTGCCATCACAAAATCTATGGCCGTTGTTTGTGGATATTCGCTGGCATATCCGGTCTGATTGGGACCCTGCAATTCAATCGTCGCTGGATCGTGCAGCCAGGCTACATAACCCTCCGCCGGGTCGATCCCATAGCGGGGTAATTCTGCCACCACTGGAGCAATGGCGGTTGCAGTTGCCAGCCGGGACGGTTCATTGAGCGCTCCAACAGCAGTTTGGGTTCCATAGATGAACCCGGCCTGCTCGGTGGCCTTTGCAATAGCGGTCGCCAGTTCATCGCTTGAGCCGGCATTCCCAGCCCGGGCAGTGGCGGTCCCTTTGACTGATGCACTCATCGGTGTAAGTGTCAGCAACATGGGATCCAGTACTTTCGTGCCAACAACACAAGCCATAATGGGCAGCAGGGTAATTGTCAGAATAATCATTGGAAGAAAGGGTTTTGGTTTGCGGGTCATTTAACATCCTTCCTTTTGATCATAATCAGGATGATGACAAGATACACCATCACAATCTCGATCTGGGCAAACCAGGTCTTAAATAACCAGGGAAAGAAAATTTTCGGATCATCTTTATTGACCCAGGCCCAGCCATATTTTTCATTAAAAAGTTCGATGACTCCTTCGGCGCCTTTGACCGCTGAAACTCGGGAAATATTATAGGTCGCCAGTTCTTCAAGGTACTTGGTCATCTCGGCCTGGTAGACATCTCCCATAACCTGGTAGAGCTCCATCTCGTTTCGGTAATTTTCCTGAATGGCTTTCACATTGTTCTGGTAGTCACTCAAAGCATTCAGGTACTCCACCATTTTCACCTGGTCATATTTATCCTCAGGTAAGCTGGGAGCCGGAGGAATAACCGGTTCCGCGGGAGGTTCTGCCAAGGGTGGGGGCTCGGTGGGGGCTTGTTCAACAATCGCAGCCACCATAAAATCCCCTGTCCCCGGAAAATTACAGTTACCTTCGGTTAGCATCTGTACGCCCATACAGCGGCATTGCTGGTAGGCCTTGTCATCCAGATCCATGGCATCCTGCAGGTCTTTATCAAGATGCCAACATGGGTCAGCAGCTATGTCTGAGCCCATCCCCACAATTCCCAGCAATCCTTGGTAAGCCCAACGAGTGGATGCGATTTGGCTGATGGCAGGCGGTATTGGAGCCAGCGCGCCGCTCAACACGATTAACGGCACCATCAACATAATGATAAGTAGCGGAGCTGATGCAGCGTTAGGCGCGATGGCAGAAGCAAAAAGGCCAAGCATCATACCGGTCATCACAGCCAGCAAGACGGTTACATAAAATTCGACAAACTCCAATAATCCACCCGGCATCTTGAAAGAAAGATAGTTCAGGACGGTATAGGCCAGTGCGTGCCAGAATGCCAGCAACAACGCCACCCAAACTTTCGATGCAACATAAGGGATTATGCGTATATTGACCAACCGTTCGCGCTTGTAAATATCTGCTTCCTTTACAAATTCGCGCATTTGAGACATGCCACTAATCAGCAAAGAAAAAATGGTCAGCAGGAACAGGGAAGTTCCGCCACTTGCAGCATTCCCTCCCACGAAGGCGAATGGCGTCTTTCCCATCGCAGGTGCAAGGAACAGAGATAAAGCCCCCATCGCAGGCGCAGCGGCTAACATTAAGACCAGACTCGTTCGGTCGCGCGTCAAAATAGTGAGATTCCGTTTGGAAAGCACAATAAACTGTTGCAGCGATGAAATGCGTGAACCCACCCGCGCCTTTTTCTTAACCGGCTGGGCTGGCGCTGTTTTAAGTGTTTTTTCATGCCCCTTCAATGTTTCGATGATGTATTTGGAATATGCTGGGCTGGCCTTGAAGCGTTCTGCCCAATCTTTAGCCTTTCCCTGCTTGGGATCATCAAGGATGGCATAGATTTGATCAAATTCCATCGGACGTATTCGCCGTTCTTGCTCGCTACGGTACTGGTCGAAATACGCCAGAGCCTCATCCGGAGGTCCGAACCAGGTCAGATAACCGCCGCGCGCCAGGAAAACCACCTTGTCCGCCAGGATAACATTTTTAGTAGCATGAGTGACCATGATAATGGTGCGACCCTGGTCGGCTAGACGGCGCATCAGGTGCATGAAAGCCGTCTCGGTACCGGGATCAAGACCCGAAGTAGGTTCATCCAGGAAGAACAAACCCGGGCGGGTGAGCAATTCCACACCAATCGAAACACGTTTCTGCTGCCCTCCGCTCAGGCCGCTGACTTTCACATCCTTGCGGTGTGTCAGGTCAAGATCATCCAACACTTCCATGATACGCTTGTGGCGCTCTTCCTTGCTGGTGTCTTTGGGCATGCGCAACTGGGCTGCGAAATCCAGTGCCTGGTATACCGTTAGTTCCATATGGATAATGTCTCTTTGAGGAACGTAGCCAATTTCGTTTCGGATGGTATCGAAATTGCGATATATATCAATATCGTTGACAAGCACATTTCCGTGCGTGGCTGGACGGTAGCCGGCGATGGCATCGAGCAGCGTGGATTTTCCTCCACCGCTTTGTCCCACCACAACAATGAACTCACGCGGCTGATAAACCAACGAGATATCCTGGAGTAGGTTCAGATTCTTGCGCACCCATTTATTTAGTTGGTAGGCTTCCACCCGCAGCCCCTCCGTCTCATCGTAACGGGTGAATTGATCCTCGCCCATCACCAACCTGAAAGTACTGATGCGGATAGTATCTTGTGGGTTGAGCCATACATCGCCTGTCACGCGCTTGTCATTGACAAAAGTGCCATTCACACTGTGAAGGTCGGTGACATAATATCGCCTTCCCACACGCGTCACCTGGGTATGGAAGCGTGAGACATTGGGCATATCCAATACAACATCGTTAAGAGGGTCGCGTCCGAAGGTAAGCTTCTCCTTTTCACCAAACTGAACAACGTACGGGAGTCTCGCGGCCGCCTGCAAGGGTGACTGGTACGTCATGCTTACCATCATGCCTGCAATTTCACTATCGATGCGGATCACATCGTCATGCGCAAGTAGTTTCCGTTCAGTTACCGGACGACCCTGACAGGTAAGCGTGTTGGTTGCGCCAGGCAGAACTTCGATTTCATATCCACTGGTTGTCAATTCAAGAATGGCATGATGACGGGACACGATCATGGACGGCACGATAATGTCATTGTCCTCTGCGCGGCCCAATGTAATCTTGTTCTTCGTTAGAGAAAATTTTTGTGATTCCTGCCCTGCAACTGTAACAAGTAGACTTGGCGGAATGGCGGGTTTGGAAGGGCGAGTGCTTGCCAGATCAGAATCGATATCCAGCATGGTCTTGGCGATCTTGGGGCCTTGGGATGTAGAAGTGCCAGATGCCAGAATATCTTCAAAGGATTGGGCAGGAATCCGTTGTTGGCTAAACATCAGAATTACATTAGGCCCCAGAGAAATCTCATCACCATTGGTAAGTGTTTGAAGCCCCTGGATTCGTTTCCCATTGATGAAAGTCCCATTACTGCTGCCCAGGTCTTCCAGGCAGAAATTATTCCCTTGAAGAATAATATGTGCATGCCGTTGGGATACCTCTAGTTGTCTGATGATGAGACCGGCTGATGCCCCTCGCCCAATGACCAGTTCCTTATCTGTAAGAATAATTACTTGACCCGCGCCAGGGCCGGTTCTTATCGTTAATTTGGCGGAAGGTGAGGAATCTGTCATATAAATTCTCCTATTTAGGATCTGCCAAAAGAATGGTTATCCTGTGTTAGTGCAGTACTGCCAAATCGTATACTTTTCTGTCTCTTCTTAAGTGTACAACAAAAACCAATTTCATGCACATGAATCAATTCCGAAAGTACCTTAGTTTGATTTTCATCGCCTCGTTCAAATGGACGAGGCTGTGCCGTGTAAGGGGCATTAGCAGCAGGCCAGCTACCGTCAACCTGCCCTAGTAATCAATCAGCCATTGCTGCGAGGCGAGTACTGCCTCCTCAGCCAGCACTTGTTGCAGGCGAACCGGGTCGACCTTGCACTTGAATTCACCCGGTTGTAAAGTCTTGACAATCTCGCGTGTACATTGGCCAACCGACAGGCGATAAGCCCTTAGCGCCGGGATGTCAATCCAGGCGTTGAAATCAACCATTTCACCTGCATCCATGGCATTGCCGGTATCACGCGCGGCGACATTCAACTGCTTCTGCCAATTGTCCCGAAGTAAAAGTTGCGAGGCTCCAGCGATGAGCATGTTCATTGTGATATCTTCGCAACGGGTTGCGTGCCAGAAGCACCATACAATGGAATGATCGAACTTAGGGGGGATATGGCGTGCAGTTTCATTGTCCAGGTTTTCCCAAATTTCACCTTCAAATGACCATTGTTCCATGCCCGACATATCCGCTGCATGGACCATTGCATGTTGGGTTAGAAACAACTCAATCGATTTATTAGACTGCTCCGTTCGACCAAGCGCAATGCGTAATGCTCGCTGTTGTTCATTCCAAAGTTTGTGGTTATTCTCCATTCTATTCTTCAACCTTGAGTTTTCAGTCCTGTATCTGAGTTAGTGAGCAAAGATCTAGGTCAGGAACCTAGCAATGATCCCGAAAAATGGCCCGCCGATACCGAGAAGCGCACCAAGCAATCCAATCCAGGTACCTAAAATCGTACCAATTAGTCCAAGGCAGGTGGGGATCCCAACGGTGATAACCAGAAAATAATCAAATACTTCCCCCATTTGTTCATCGTTTGTTTTAATTCAGCCTCCTGCAAGTATTCTTCAGGAACATGCAAGTTGGTGCTGCAATATTGGCAGAGCATTGTGTGCTCAGGCTCCCCATGATATTCCAGTATTGCGCCGCAACCTGTACAATTAAAGGTTTGTGCCATAATCTCTCCTTTTTCAGAGAACATACACAATGAAAAGAAAAGACCATCTTATAAACCGGGCTGATGCAGCCGCCAGAACATAGCGCGGATAGTATATATTGAGTTGACTTTTCTGGGAATAGGTCAGCTGCTGATCGAGTGGTCAAAGCGACCGCTCTATTCTTTTTCCTGAAATCCTGTTCGATAAAGTTCGTAATACATCCCCTGCTTCACAAGCAGCTCGGTATGAGTACCTTGCTCCACGATTTTCCCATCATGAATTACCACGATCCGGTCCGAGTGCATGATGGTTGACAGGCGGTGCGCGATGACAAAGGAGGTCCGTCCTTTCAGTAGCCGCGCCAGGGCTTTTTGAATAACCTGCTCGGTCTGTGTATCCACCGACGAAGTGGCTTCGTCGAGGATGAGAATGCGCGGGTCAGCCAGGAGCGCGCGCGCAAAAGAAAGTAGTTGCCGCTGGCCCACCGATAGCATCACGCCTCCCTCCTCGACTGATGTCTCGTAACCTTTACGCAAATTGACGATGAAGTTGTGCGCTCCAACTGCTTTTGCTGCGACTTCAACCTCGGTATCTGTCGCAGTCAGCCTCCCAAAACGGATATTCTCCGCCACCGTCCCATTGAACAGGAACGGATCCTGCAATACCACTCCCATCTGTCGTCGCAGGGAAGCCTGTGTCACCATTCGCAGATCATGGTTGTCTACCAGGATGCGGCCATCCGTCGGGTCGTGGAATCGGGAGAGCAGTTTGACCATGGTGGTCTTCCCTGCGCCGGTTTCGCCGACAAGGGCAACTGTTTCGCCTGGGTGGATATGCAGGTCAATGTCAATTAGAATTGGCGCTGGGTCATCTGAATAATGGAACGAAACATGTTCAAAGGTCACCTCGCCTCGGATGGCAGGCAGGTCAATTGCTTGTACAGCGTCCTGGACCTCGACCGGTGTATCCATAAGCCCCATGATCCGTTCCCAGCCGATCATTGTGGACTGAAGTGCGTCATAACGGCGGCTCAGGTCGCGGATGGGCTCGAAGAATCGTTCGATATACAGGATGAAAGCCACCAGCACACCTGCAGTGATGGTTTCGCCAAGTACTGCAGCTCCACCTAGCCAGACAATAAGGCCAGTTGCAATTGCTCCAAGTAAATCCACGCTTGGGCTGAACACGGACGAGATGCGGGCCGTTGCAATCGCCCGTCCGAGGTGATAGCGGTTCACATAATCCCGGAAGTTTTCATAGTTCTGCTTTTGCCTGGAGAAGGCCTGGATGACTCGTACGCCATTCACGTTTTCAGCCAGGACAGAGTTTACCCAAGAGACGGCAGCGCGCACTTTACGATAGGCAGCACGTGAAGCGCGCCGGAAGAGAATAGTAATAAGCACCATGATAGGTAGAACACTAAAAGTGAGCAGCGCCAGGCGCACATCCATATCCAGCATTACAAGAATGATCATAGCCAGGGTAAAGACATCCCGGGCAATGGCCAGCACAGCCCAGGTCAGAAAATCTCTCAGTGTTTCCACATCGTTGATGGCTCGTGTGATTACACGTCCAACTGAGTAACGGCTGTAAAAGCTGAGTGAAAGTTCCTGTAGATGTGCGAAAAGTCTTTTGCGCACGTCATAGATGATGGATTGCCCGATCCAGGCCATGATATTGACCCGGAAATAAGTACCGACCCATTGGATTACAGAAACGATCAAATAGGCCAGGGTAGTGTAGCGCAAGATAGTGGCGTTACCTCCGTTGATACCACTGTCTATGGCGATTTTTACAAAGTACGGTCCTGCAACTGATGCAGCGGAGGCGATCAGCATAAGCAAAGCGGAGAGGATCATCCGCCACATATAGGGGCGGGTGAATTCAATCAGCCGCTTTGCTGTATGAGGGTTAACACCCTTGTCATAAAGCTCTTCGGACTCAGTAACGAAGGCGGGTGGGATGATAGTAGTTGTAGTCATGGTTGGTTAACTCGAATTATGATAACGACCGGTCTGATGTGCGGCGGCCTTTGATGGTCTCGTGTTCTCGTTCGCGAACGAAGAGTTCCTCTTCCTCCTCGACCTCTTCGAAGAATCGGTTTTGCTGGCTTAATTGCAGGTCATAGATTTCCTTATATAGGCCGCCTTCCTTGAGCAATTCATCATGCCGGCCGCGTTGGACAATTTGTCCATTGTCCATGACCAGGATCAGATCTGCTCGCCTGATGGTAGCCAGTCGGTGTGCGATTACGAACGTCGTGCGGCCCTCCATGAGTCGGTCGAGTGCCTCCTGGATAAGTTTTTCGGTCTGTGTATCCACACTTGAGGTCGAGTCGTCCAAGATAAGGATGCGGGGATTCATCAGGAGGGCACGGGCGATGGCTATTCGTTGTCTCTGGCCGCCGGAAAGCGTCACACCGCGCTCGCCGACCATTGTCTCGTAACCTTCAGCAAACTTGACTATGAAATCGTGTGCCTGGGCTGCTTTCGCTGCAGTGAAAATCTCCGCGTCGGTGGCCTCAGATCGGCCGTAACGGATGTTCTCGCGGATGGTATCGGAAAAGAGCAGCGATGTTTGGAGTACAATGCCAATTTGCCGCCTCAGGGATCCAAGATCGACCTGGCGTACATCTAAATCATCCACCAAAACAACACCCTCGCTCACATCATAAAAGCGCGGGATCAGGTTGACAAGGGATGTTTTGCCGGAGCCAGTCTGACCGATGAGTGCAATGAGCTGATTCGGCTTAACGAACAAGTCAATGCAGGAAAGTGCATCGATCTTTTCATCCTGGTAACGAAGGGAAACGCCTTGGAATTCCACACGGCCGCTTAGAACCCCGAGCACTACGGCATTCGTCGGTGATTGGATCTCCGGCTCGTGTTCCAGGATTTCCAGAACTCGTTGTGCCCCGGCTTCAGACTCTCCCAAGGCGTTAACCAGCCACGCCAACTGCTGCACCGGACCCGAAAGCATAAGAAGGTAGGCATTGAACGCAACCAGTTCGCCAACAGTCATCTTCCCTTGCAATACCAAAGGACCGCCGACCATCAGGATCAAGATGGTCCCCATGGTGATGAGCAAGTTGGTGGTGGGCATGACCTTTGACCATTCGCCAAGCACTTTGATGCGCGCCTTGAAATAGGAGCGGTTGATTCGGTCGAAACGGTCAACCTCGTGCGACTCGCGGGCGAAGGCACGGACCACTTGAGCCCCAGAAATATTTTCCTGTAACTGGGCAGAGAGGTCGCCGAGGGTATTGTCCACATCGTAAAATAGATGGGTGATGCGTTGTCCAAAGTCGGTCGTCATCATGACCATCGGGATGAGTGGCAAGAGGACGATAACTGCCAACCAGTGGTTGCGGGCGACCAGAATAGTTACTACTCCAACCGAAAGGACGCCTAATTGTACGATTTGGACCAGACTATCCCCCGCGAAGGACTGGACGGCGCGTACGTCTTCGATACAACGGTTGATCAATTGGCCGGTGGTGCTATGGTCGTGATAGGTGAATGGCAGGTACTGGATGCGGTCGTACATGGCATTGCGCAGGTCATAACCCACGTATGCTCCAATCCATTCAGTCAGATAACGCTGGCCGAGGTTCAGGGCAGCCGTGGCTGCTCCGATGCCAACCAGGATCAGCGCTGAGCGGATCAGGAATGCGGTTGATCCGGCTTTTAAGCCCTGGTCGATCACACCCTGTATGATTTGCGGTACTACCAGCGAGAGACCGGTCATGCTCAATAATAGGAACATATCGAGCATGAGTTGCAAGAGGTATGGTTTGAGATATGCGCGTAGTTTGAAGAGATGTTTCATGCGACGGGATGAAAATTGATTAAGGGTTTATAAATGCTTTGCGGAGAGTTTCCATGCCTTGCTGGAGGGTTTCCAGTTCGACTGGGCTTAGATGCTCGAAACGGGCAGACAGCCATGCTTCTGCTTCGATGAAAATGGTATTCATTACACGCTGGCCCTCTTCCGTGAGCGCCAATGGGATATTGCGCCGGTCATCCGGGTCCTCGCCACGGGCGACCAGATCCCTGCGTACAAGCGCTTCCACTGTCTTGCTGACCGCGGAGCGGCTGGTCTGGCTGGCTTCTGCTAGGGCGCTGACCGAGGTGCTGCCCTTGCGGATGCGGCGCAGGACTTGAAACTGTTCCTCGGTCATCTGGAACTTCTCCACCGCGATACGGCGGATCTGGTTGCGCGTCTGCCGCCAAACAGGCGGGATGCTTTCCCAAAATTTTTCGATCAGGATGGGGTTCAGAGTTTGGTTTGGCATTCTACCTCGATATAGTTGCACGGGTGAATAGTTAATTGACGAAACTATTATACTTCACAATTTTCTTTAGGACGCTTTACCACTTACCTGATGACCGATCATCAAAAACCTGTCACTTGTAACTTGCCACTCTATCCGTTTTATCCTATACTACAAATACTTTTCTTCTCATATTCTAAAAGGAGTAAAGAATGCCCGAAGCAATAACAACACCCCGTAAGAAGATCACACTGCCTTATCTCTTCAAAAAAGTCGCTGATAACCAGCCCATCACCTGGCTTACCTGTTACGACTACCCGACCGCCTATTTACAGGAACAGGCTGGGATCGAGATGATCTTGGTCGGCGACAGCCTGGGCATGACCATGCTCGGCTACGATAGCACATTGCCGGTCACGATGGATGACATGGTTCGCCATGCCCAGGCTGTCCGGCGTGGGGCTCCCACAGCCTTCGTGGTTGGCGATATGCCTTATATGACCTACCAGCCATCGATAGAGACGGCTATACGCAACGCTGGTCGTTTTATGGCTGAATGTGGTTGTGATGCTATAAAGCTGGAAGGCGGCGCAGCAATGGCTGACCGCATCAAGGGTATTGTCGAGGCAGGTATCCCGGCTATTGGCCACCTTGGCCTGACACCGCAGTCTGTCAGCGCTTTGGGTGGTTTCCGCGTTCAGGGGAAGTCCGCTCTCTTGGCCAAGAAGATCCTTGATGATGCCAAAGCACTCGAAAAGGCTGGTGCGTTTGCCATCTTGCTCGAAATGGTCCCCGATCGGCTGTGTAAACTCATAACCGGGCGCGCTGAAGGCTGTATCATCATGTCGCTCGGCTCAGGACCGGATGCACACGGACAGCTGCTCATTTACCACGACATGTTCGGTCTATACCCCAAGTTCAAGCCTAAGATGGCCAAGGTCTACGGCAATGCCGGGGAGGTCATCCTCAACGGGCTGAAGAACTATCACGACGAAGTCATTAGCAAGCAGTTCCCTCAACCTGAAAACTGGTTTGGGATGCCGGATGAAGAGTTCGAAGAACTCAAGAAGATGTTGGATTAATCTTGCAGGTGCGGGTCCATGACCCGCACCTTGGGACCCACTGGGTTGTACTACCCCCACGAGGAGAATCATGGATAAAGACCTGCGCAAACTGCTCGCCATTCCCACCGATCGCTTGGATGCCATCAACGCTGTCCTGCTCGATCCTGGTGAAAAAGTGATGAATGATTTTCTAGCCATCGTTGCCAAGTATGGCTCACCAGAGGAGATCAACCGCAAGCATCGCGAATCCCGCAAACTCGACCATCTTATGAAGATAGTCCAGGATCGCGCCCCCGGCCATGTCAAGGATTTGAAGTGGCTGATGGAGCAACGTGATAGCGCCGCATTCGCCTCCGTGGTTGAATATCGGACTCGAGTCCTGGGTGATCGGGCGAAAGCCATGAATTTTGCTGACGATTTCGCTGTTACGCTCGAAGTCTCGGCGCTGCAATACTTCCCATGGATCCGCCCGATGTGCGAACGTGCCATCACGGACCGTAGCCTAGTCCCTGGTCGCTTCATTGCTGTTCGTAAAATGAAGGAATCTGAGGAGGATGGAGACCTGCCCGCCATAGTGGCTGCTCTGGATATCATCGGTTCGTCATTTGTTGAAACCCTCGACACAAAAGGTACCGACGGTTCCAACCCGCACCTGGGTGGACCCGCCACAATCACCGGTTACTTTGGTGGCATTGGGCAGCCAAACGAACATGCCCTGATGTGGCTGGACGAGTTCCTCTATTATTACACCAATTACGGGGTCCAGCACGTCCTCAATTTCAACGCTGGTACCATCTTGCTTGGCTTCCTTCTCTATCGTTTGGGTGTTGATATCCAGTTTAAGATCTCGGTTTTCTTCGGCTCGGATAACCCCTACCATGCTCTATGGATCATGCTGGCTGCCAAACTCTTCAGCCGTGACGATGGAACCTCCCCTCTTATCGGTTTTAACTGGTCCAACTCGATTAACAATCAGACCATGGAACTGACCGCCCAGTTTCGAGAAGCGCTAGGTTTTGAAAAAGTGATTCGTTTTGAGCATCACATCGTCGAGACTTGGAAGAACATCGTCATCCAGCCCTATGACCGGCGTCTCGAGCTGGTCGAAATTGCCGATCACGTGGCCAACATCGCTGCCAAGCATGAAGGAGGAGATGTTGCTGTTGAACAGACCCGTGCCTACCCTTCCGACATCTTGGATTACTTCCGCGATAAGAAGGAAGTCATCGAGTCTGGTGACTGGGAAAATCTAAGATTGAACTTCATGGACAAAGTGGATGCCTGCAACAAGTCTGCCTGGGCGTTGACGGAGAAAGGGCTGTCGTTCATTGCCGCGCAGAATTTGCATAAATAATGTATTTTTATTATGAGATGTGGTGTATTTGTTGTTATTTTATATGTCATTGGCTATGCGCATTTTGATAAAATTCAAGCTGGAGAAGATCTATGTATATCGTTCACGTCCATGTTCACGTAAAGCCCAATCTGATTGATTCTTTCATCGCTGCTACAAGAGAGAACGCTGGGAAAAGTACTGGCGAACCAGGCATCGCCCGTTTTGATGTCATACAGCAGGCTGACGACCCCACCCGTTTTGTTTTGCTCGAGGTATACCTATCGCCAGAAGACGCCGGCCTGCATAAGGAAACTGAGCACTATAACCATTGGCGGGATATTGCTGAGCCAATGATGACGGAACCGCGCACACGGGTTGTTTATAAAAATATTTTTCCCGGTGATATTGGTTACTCAAGTCAATTAGGGGATTAGCGTGCGCTTCGAATTTTCTACTTCCAATCGTATCCTGTTTGGGTCAGGAACCGTTTCAGAAGTCCCTGTTGTGGCAAAGACTTTCGGCTGCCATGCGTTTGTTTTGTACGACCTGTTCAGTCTAGCGAATCCACTTATTGAGCAACTGGAGGCTATAGGTCTGACTCCTCTCCCCTGCCCTGTCCGGGGAGAACCGACAGAACAAAGTGTACTCGAGACTGTCCGTCTCGCCCGCGAAGGCACTTGTGATCTGGTCGTTGGCATAGGTGGTGGATCCACCCTGGATATGGGTAAAGCCGTCGCCGCGCTGCTGACCAATCCCGGGGTTTTACTCGACTACCTGGAAGTAGTCGGGATGGGGCGACCGCTGGAAATAGCATCCATACCATATATTGCCATCCCTACCACTGCCGGCACCGGGTCGGAGGTGACACGTAATGCAGTGATTTCGGTCCGGGAGAAACGCGTCAAGGTCAGTTTACGCAGTCCACATTTACTGCCGAGGTTGGCAGTCGTTGATTCGGAATTGACCTATTCCTTGCCACGGGAAATTACTGCGAGCACAGGAATCGACGCACTGACACAATGTATCGAGCCATTTGTCTGTAACTCTCCCAATCCGATGACGGATGCAATATGCCGCGAGGGGATCAGGCGGACTGTTCGCTCTTTACAAAGAGCATTCGAGAATGGAAGGGATGCAGAGGCGCGGGAGGACATGTGTCTGGCCAGTCTATTTGGGGGTATGGCACTGGCAAACGCCAAGCTTGGCGCCGTGCACGGATTCGCCGGTCCCCTAGGAGGAATGTTCAACGCCCCACATGGCGCGATCTGCGCCCGGCTGCTTCCATTTGTAATGGAAGCTAATATCCATGACCTCCGTATACGTAATAAAAACTCACTCGTGCTGGATCGTTATGGTGAGGTTGCGTCACTTATGACCGGTAATGCTTTGGCCAAAGCTGAAGATGGAACTCGCTGGGTGCAGAAGCTAGTGCAGAGCCTGAACATTCCTCCGCTGGCCTCGTATGGGGTATCTACAGCAGACTTCCCAGCAATTGTAGATCAGGCCAGAATGGCCAGCAGCATGAAAGGCAACCCGGTTGAGCTAAAGAAAGAGGAATTGACTGAAATACTTGAAAAAGCACTATAAATATTAGGGCGGAGTCTATGATTCCGCCCTAATTCCCTACTCCTTATATTTTGAAGCATCCAACTCTCTTCTTAATTTCTCCTCTTCCGTTTCGCTGGCAATTTGCTCCCCAGGTTTCGCCTGTTCCAATTCCGCCTTTTCAGCTTCGCGCAATTTGCTTATTGACTCGACCCGCACCAGACTCCATTTACCGCAGAATGGACAAGATGCTAGTTTGGACAACCCCAGGTTGGCGCTGAACAGAGGCAGGGCAAATGGGCGATGGCACTTTGGGCAGATCCCCCCACCGCCTGCACCGTATTTCCGTTCAGCTCCCAGCGGTA
The DNA here is from genome assembly GCA_903873975.1 of uncultured Anaerolineales bacterium. Classification (GTDB taxonomy): domain Bacteria; phylum Chloroflexota; class Anaerolineae; order Anaerolineales; family Villigracilaceae; genus UBA877. The sequence continues at coordinate 38,154 of CAIQQN010000294.1, read as the reverse complement.
AATTGAGGTGCTTGCCGCGTTGGGCAAGCAAAGGCACAAGAGTCGACAGCAGGACTGCTACCAAGATCACACCTAAAACAGGGAGGATAAACTTCAACGTTGATTGTTTCGGAACAAAATTTGCTGGGATTATGTTCGAATGGTATTCCTGCTCGCTGGTGGAATACCCGACAGCATATAATTGGTGGTTGCCGAGTGGATAATCGTCAGTATTGAACTGAAGGTTGAATGGCGGCTGGGTTACTTCTCCGATTTTTGCACTATCAATGTAGAACTCTACCCGCGCCAGGTCTGCTGGTCCAGTTACACGCATCGAGAATAAGCCTTCAATATCCCCATTGAAACCACCGTATCCCCAATCGCGCGACATCCTGAGAGTCAATTGTCCTGTCTGGGCAAATACCGTATTGACGAACAACAGGCTGAAAAAAGCCAGCAGGATTAGGGCAATCCGTTTAATTTTCATGTCACACCTCTTTATTTCCATCGGGTAAGAATCTGTTCCCGCTGGAAGATGCGGGTGGTCAGGAATAACATCACCACATCCAGCGCCAGCATGATCACTGCCACAATACTGATCAAACGGGCATTCAGTACAAAAATGCCTGCTACCTGGCCAAAGAACCCGGCTAGTACCGGCAGGATCACCACCATCGAAATTTGTTCTGCTGCGCGCGGATCGTTTACACGCGACGAAACCATCAGCGAGAAGGTCACCGCAAGAGTGGCGATCAATGGTCCTACAATGAAAATGGCAATTAGCCAGCGCAGATCCAACAGGGCGGTAAGCAGGACCTTATTCGCCAGGATTATCCAAGAACCGAGTGCAAAAATCCCGAAGGCGGCATAGGTTGCCAGCACCGCCGGGATGATCGCTGCCAGGCACTTGCCTATCAACAACTCTGCCGTTGTAATAGGCGTAGCCAGGAGTGGTTCCAGGCTGCGGGTGGTCTTCTCGCCGACGATCGAATAGGCTGCAATTGTGACTGGGATTGCCACCGGCACCAGCATGAACAGCATCATGAACTCACTGATCAGGAATACCTGCATACAATCTGAAGCGTTTAATCCACTCGGACACATGGATTGGGTCATTTCGTCTGGCAACGCACTCGTCGAAGATGACGCCGGTATGGTGGCATGCATGCCATACAAGACCCCAAGCGGTATGGCGATCAATAACAATGGCAAGAAGGCAACAGTGAAGATCACCATGCGGTTCTTGAAAACTTCTGCCCATTCCTTACGAATGATGGTTTTTATCTTCTTCATAATCGCCTACGCTTTCTGCACCAACTGCAAATAGACATCTTCCAACGAATGGCGCAATTCGCCAACAAACTGTATGTCCGCACCGGCTTTGACCAGCAAACGGAGGATGTCGGGATTATGGGTCTCGGGGTCATCCAGAGTAACGATGAGTTTATTCTCAACGACCTTAACTTCGCGCACAAACGGCAATTCCTGAACAGATCGAGCCATCAGCTCATCTGCGAGGCGTAGATGAAAAACCACCTTCCGCCCGAAGACCGATGTACGTAGGTTGGTCGGAGAATCCACCACCAACAGCCGAGTCTTGAAGACTCCGATGCGGTCACACAGGCGGTCAGCTTCGTCAAGGTTGTGTGTGCAGAGGAAGATCGTGCGTCCTTCTTTCTTTAATTCGGCGATAAAATCACGGACGAGGTGTGCAGCTTCCGGGTCTAGCGCCGCTGTTGGCTCATCAAGGAACAGGATGCGCGGCTCGTGCAGCAGAGCCCGTGCAATTGCCAGCTTCTGCTTCATACCCTTCGAGAATGTACCAGCAGCATCGAAACGTCGCTCCCACAGGCCTAGCATCTTTAGATATTTCTCGACCTGGCCGGTCACATCGCGGACTTCCTGCAACTCGGCAAAAATACGCAGGTTGTACTCAGCCGAAAGGTTGTCATACATGCCGGGCGTTTCGGTCAGCACACCGACGGTGCGTCGGATTTCGGTATCCTGCCGGCCAACCGTGAATCCGGCCACCGTTGCCGAGCCGCTGGTTGGACCAATCAGGCTGGTCAACATGCGCACAGTGGTCGTCTTTCCGGCTCCATTTGGACCGAGAAAACCAAACACCTCGCCCTCAGCCACCTCCAGGCTGAGGCTTTCCACTGCCTGGATCGCCCCAAATTTTTTTGCCAAATTATCCGTATGAATCATCATGCCTCTTTTATGAATGGTAACGCGTCTGGTTCAGATTTTCTTTGGTCTCATCGATCGGTTCAGGTTTGAATTCCGGTGTTAATACTGGAGCAAGGACCGCTTCCGCAGGAAGTTCAGGCTGGCGCAATACAAAAACAATTATCACGCTCGCGATCGCAAAGATGCCAATTATCCCCTCGATGGCCAAAGCGGAAAATCCAATTTTCGAAATAAAAACACCTACGCCATCCGCAAGAGCGTGGAATAAAATCGCCAGACCCACCCACCAGAATTTCTTGCGTGTGAATGCCTGCAAAACAATTATCGAGCATGCCAGGTGAAGTGGAATGGTAAATAAACGCTCCAGCGCCCCAAGCAAGGTCATATACCAGGGAGCCGACCAATATGCTTGGATTTGGGCATTAGCCAATTCAACCTTATCAGGTGTTACCAGCGTTGATACATCCATTCCTCGTACAATCTGCATTTGAACATATCCATATAGTACCAGGAGACCGAGAACGATTGCTTCAATTCCTCCGTGACCCGCCCCTGCCAGTAATCCCTGTCCCCAGGAACGGGCTTCTTTTGCCCACCAACGGTACATGGCATAGCGTGAAAATTCTTCGAACAATCCGGCACTCAAACCAAGAAATACAGAGAGGATTACATTCTGTAAATCCACTGGTAGGGATATAAAACCATATTGGTTAAAGAAGGGGGTCACCAGTGCATTGAATGGAATATGCAATACTTGCGAAAAGAGGAATATCAATGCGCCGATCCAGAACAAGCGCCATCCTTGTTTGAATCTGCGCGTCAAATAGATCGTCAAGCCAATAGGTAAAGCGATCATTAAGAAGCCGTTTAAGAAGTAAGTTACACTGAGAATATTCAAAGGATTTTCCTGCTGGGATGTTTTACCGATTGTGTCATTGCATACGAGATGCCATTATGTAACGAAATATTCCAAACCATATTTTATAATTCCGTATTCTCGCCCTAATTCCAGCAAATTGGTTTTTATGACACTGCAAAACACACATTCTGCCAAGCCAACCAGTATTTAGTTATTCCTTTTTCGCAGATAGATGAACCAATACATGGCGGCAACAAGCATGGCACCCCCGATGATATTTCCAAGAGTGACCGGGAGCAGATTCTTCAAGAAGAACGCACCCCAGGTCAGACTGGATAAATCGATCGCCTTCGCCGTAACGAAGCCTGGGTCAAAAGCCTTGATTAGAAGGGTATAAGGGATGAAATACATATTGGCGACTGAGTGCTCAAAACCGGCTGCCACAAAGCCCGAAATCGGGAAAATGATGGCCAGGATCTTATCCGCTACGCTGCGGGCGCTAAAGGTCAACCAGACCGCCAGACAGACGAGGCAGTTGCACAGGATACCCAGCGCCAGCGCTTGGACAAATCCCAGGTTAACCTTCCCAACAGCGATCTTGAGGGCGGCTTCCCCCACCGAACCTCCACCAGCTGCATACTGTTTCCCAAAGAAGACCAACAGGGCGGTCCCCAATGATCCAACAAAATTCCCCACGTAAACAACTAGCCAGTTGCGCAGAAGCGCCCATGTGCTGATCTTGCGGCTTGCCCAAGCCATCACGATCAGATTGTTCCCGGTGAACAGTTCCGCCCCTCCGACTACGACCAGGATCAAGCCAAGGCAGAACGCCAGGCCGATCAGCAGACGTGCCACGCCGTAAGGTAGAGTCGAGGAAGCAGCAGCAGTGGTGGTGGCAAACATGGCGCCCAATCCGATGAATGCCCCAGCGAGTATAGCCAGAGCAAACAAAGGCAGAAAGGATAATGCAGCCTTGCGGACCCCTGCTGTTTCAGCTTTTTCAGCCATTTCTTGTGGTAACAAAGCGTCTATACGGTTTTCCAATGACATAGGTTCTCCAATCAATGGGGAATTATTTTTTGAGCTGTTGCGAGGGTACAAAGCTCTCCGGCAGCAGACCAGATTCAGTGACGATACGCGGTACGATATCTTCCCATCCGACCGGCATGATATGCAAGCCGTGGATGCCCTGCTTTTCGTATTTCTTGATCTTCCTGGCTAGTTCCAGGGCGATTTGCACACCTTCTTCCTGGGCGTTACCGGCTCCGTCTGCATCTTCCATGCGCTTCAATATCGGTTCCGGCACCCATACACCCGGTACTTCGGTCATGTAGCGGGCCATTTTCAGGCTCTTGAGAGGCGTAATGCCTATCATGATATAGACTTTTCCCAGGATGTTTCTCTTGGCAAGTTCGTTGAGCCAGATTTCCATGCGCTCGATATCGTAGACCAGGTTGGTCTGGAAGAACTGGGCTCCCGCGTTTACCTTCTTGTGTTCGCGCATAGCCTGGAATTTTGGATCGGAAGCGAACGGTGATGCAGCCGCACCCAGGAAATACCTGGGTGGAAACTTGATCTCGCGTCCATCCAGGTAGCGGCCATCATCCCGCATGCGTCGAAGGATCCAGAGCATCTGGACGGCATCCAGGTCATTGATATCCATTCGACCGCGCGGCTGGGGTGCCAAAACTGCACTATCGCCGGTTACACACAGCACGTTTCGTACGCCCAGAGCCGATGCACCCAGGATTTCGCCCTGCAACCCGGCGCGCGTTCGGTCGCGGGCGGCGATCTGCATAACGGGTTCAGCGCCCCGTTCGATGGCAAATTTACTGCACGCCCAGGAGGTCATGCGCGGGGTAGCCGAGGCGTTGTCGGTAAAATTGATGGCTGTAACATATTGTTTTACAAGGTCAATATTGCTGGTCAGTTTATTGGTCGAGACAGATAAAGGTGGGGTGATCTCGCAAGCCACCACAAATTCTCCTGCCTTAAGGCGGCGTTCCAGTTCCGAGACCGGTTCTTTATATTTCGGCTCATGGTATTCGCTATCCCCCTGCCACCAATCCGGTTGGCGGACGGGTCGGAAAATCCCTTCCCAAGTCTGGTAACGTTTTTTGGGTGAAACCAGTCCTTTTACAACATTTCCGGTTCCCATCTTCTTGACCTGCCCGGCCACATCCCCCCAAGTCTCGGAACCGACTTTCTCCCAGTCCAGTGGCGGCAGGACTTCCATAAGTTTCTCCTGGCGACCCATGTTGAACGAACGTTCATAGACTTTGTACCAGATGCAGGGTCGGGTCTTATCCACATAACAACTCTCCGGTGTGGACCCACCACATGGCCCATTGCGCAGGCCTTTGGGACATTCCATCGGGCAGATGAAGGCCGTCTCCTGCAGCAGGCAGTTTCCGCACATCCGGCAACCCCATAATGGTCCTTTAATAATAATCTCTGCAGAAACCAACAGACGGCGGGTTGGAGGTTCACGTTTGAAAGGCATAAAGGGTGGTTGCCAACGACGGCCGGGAGTAAAAATGGGCATAAGAGTCTCCTGGTGTTTATTGTACTTTCTCATGCCGTTGCGAAATCAGGAATAATGTCACCTTCCAACGGGACGAACATCCCCTACAGTGACCCAAAAAAGGTTTGTGCCTCTACGCCGATCCGGCCATCTCCTGGATCAATAATGGCTCCAATATCATACTTTTTTCTCAAACTCGCCCACTGATGATGTGACGAACACCCTTGTTACAGAGGTTGTTCGATAACTCTGTTTAGTTTACAATAATTCCATTCTCTCATTTTCCATCTTTTGCTTTTAGGAAAACAAGATTGTATGAACAATCCCACACTTGACCTCATTTATAAACACACCTCCGTCCGCCGCTACAAACCGGACCCGTTGCCTGCTTCCGTGATCGAGACCATTATCACCGCCGCACAGTGTGCATCCACCTCGTCCAACCTGCAATCCTACAGCGTCGTCGCAGTGACAGACATAGGAATGCGCGTCCAGCTCTCGGAGTTGTGCGGCAACCAGGCCCATATCCGCGAAGCCCCAGCCTTTCTGGTTTGGTGTGCGGACTTGGCGCGCCTCGAGCGCGTCTGCCAATTACGCGGCTATACCCAGGTAACTGAATATGTCGAAAATTTTCTCATCGCCGCTGTAGATGTGGCTATCGCGGCTCAGAATGCCGCCTTGGCTGCCGAGTCGCTCGGATTAGGTACCTGCTACATCGGAACCATTCGCAACAACCCGGCTGAAGTCATCGAACTGCTCGGCCTGCCACGGCTGACCTTCCCCCTCATTGGGATGACTCTCGGCTGGCCTGATAAACAAATGAACATCAAGCCGCGCTTGCCACTCCAGTCCGTGCTTCACTGGGAAACCTACAATCGCACCAATGAAGACGACGCCTTGTACGCTTACGATGCGACCATGATCGCCACCGGTATTTACAAGGGGCGCCAGGTTCCAGTCCCGGGCAAGCGAGATGAGGTGGAAGATTACAGTTGGATGGAACATTCTGCCCGGCGCGTCTCACAGGTTTTACGGATAGGACTACGCGCTGCATTGGAAAAACAAGGTTTCAGCCTGAAGTAGTTGTAAAAATAATAATTTGGAGTATCTTAGTATGCTTAACAATCGCACTATTAAAGAAATCATCGAACCGCAATATGTCTTGGAAGGCGCCGGCGTGCTCCTGCGCCGTTCCATCGCACCAATGCTTTCCAACCGGTTTGACCCTTTCCTCTTATTTGATCACTTCGCCTTCAACGACCCAGCGGATGACCCTATCCGCGGGTTTCCGATGCATCCTCACCGTGGCATCGAGACGGTCACCTATATTCTCAAAGGGAGCGTTAATCACCGCGACAGCCTGGGCAACGCCGGTCTCATTGGTCCGGGCGATGTGCAATGGATGACCGCCGGAGGCGGTATTTTGCACGAGGAGATGCCTCGCCGCGGACCAGATGGGATCATTGATGGTTTTCAGTTATGGGTCAACCTGCCTGCCGCGCAAAAAATGTCCCGTCCACGTTACCAGGAAGTAGGCACCGAAACTATACCGGTGTTCGATAAGAACGGCTGCCGAGTGCGCGTGGTTGCAGGCACGGTGGCCGGCCTCCACGGTCCGGTAACGGAGATCACTGCCAATCCGGTATACCTGGACGTGAGGCTCGAGGCCAGAGCCAGATTCAGCCTGCCGGTTTCCGAGGCACACACCGTCCTGGCCTATGTATTCGATGGGCAGGGATTATTTGGGAATACCGAAGTTTCCTCTGTCAGGATGGCCGTCTTTGGTGATGGTAACCAGGTTGAAGTCCGGGCCAATGACTCCCAGGTACGTTTCATACTGATGGCCGGTGCAACTTTTGGGGAGCCAATCGTCCCTTATGGACCGTTTGTTATGAATACACAAGAAGAAATCCAGCAGGCGCTGGCTGATTTAAGGGACGGTACGTTCGTCCGAAAATAACAGGAAGGGTGCTTTTTTGTAACCTTCCTGTATAATGGGTGCATGACTCATATTCTTCATGGAGAGCGCATCGGCAAACAGGGCACACTTCGCTTGGGTTGCTCAGCAGTTCTGTTCAATAAAGAACACTCGAAAGTTCTGCTCACCCGCCGGTCCGACAACGGGATGTGGTGCCTGCCTGGTGGAATGATTGAGGCGGGTGAATCGGTGTCCGAAGGCTGTCAGCGTGAAGTATGGGAGGAAACCGGGCTGTGTGTGCGCGTAGCCCGGCTGACGGGCGTCTATTCTAACCCTCATCATGTAATTGTCTATCCTGACGGAAACCAAACCCACATCGTGGCATTGAATTTTGAAGTGGAACTCCTCAGTGGAGAACCCGGTCTAAGCAACGAGACCACTGGCGTGGACTGGTTTCCCATTAACGCGGCATTGGAGATGGACTTGTTCCATGGCCACGCCGAACGCGTCCGCGATGCCCTGGCAGGAAAGGAAGCAGCTTTTATTCGATGAACCATTCTGCTCTCGATTATCACAGTGAGGAAACATGGATAACGATAAAGATAATATCCTCAACCCTTCCGCTCGAAAAGTACAGAACGCTCTGCTCGCCTTGGGATTTGACTGCAAAGTCATTGAATTTCAGGACAGCACGCGTACATCTGCCGAGGCCGCCGCGCGCGTCGGTTGCCAGATCGGGCAGATCGTAAAGTCGCTTATCTTCCGCGGACTGGCTTCCGCTAAGCCTGTACTCGTCCTGACCAGCGGCGCCAACCGCGTGGACGAGAGTAACATTAGCCGATACGCTGGAGAATTTATCGGGCGCGCGGATGCAGAGTTCGTCCGCGCCACAACTGGTTTCGCTATTGGCGGTATACCACCGGTTGGGCACGTTCAATCCCTGGAGACTTATCTCGACGAGGATCTTCTGCAATACGGTAAAATCTGGGCCGCGGCTGGAACACCTAATGCTATTTTTGAATTGACCCCTGCCATATTATTAAAGATGACCAAAGGTAAGGTTGTCAGAGTAAAGATATGACCAGGCAAAGAAATATCGAACACACGTGGCGCAATAAATTATCTTGCCCACTATTTTTATTCTTCTAATGCTTCTTTGGCCTTCTTATCCTGTTTACCGCGTTCATCGGTATTCATGATGCGTTTTCGAATGCGGTAAGAAAGTGGCGTCACTTCTAGCAATTCGTCATCAGCCAGGTACTCAATCGCTTCGTCAATACTCATCTGGCGCGGCGTGGTCAGGCGGATTTCCATGTCGCCATGCGACGAGCGCATGTTGGTCAAATGCTTCTTGCGGCAGACATTTATTGGAATGTCACCAGGACGGGCGTTCTCTCCGATGACCATCCCTTCATAGACGGATACACCCGGACCGTAGAAAAGGGTTCCCCGGTCCTCTGCACTCTTCAGGGCATAGGCAGTGGTATCACCCATTTCCCAAGCCACCAGTGAACCTGTGGAACGTGTCGCCATTGGCCCAGCCATTTCCTCGTACCCGTGGAAAAGTGTATTCATCACACCCATGCCGCGCGTGGCAGTCAGGAACTGGTAACGAAAACCAAGCAGACCGCGCGTTGGGACAATATACACCAGCCGCACACTCCCTTGACCCGTATCCTGCATATCCATCATTTTACCGCGCCTCCCCCCGAGCATTTCCACAACTACCCCTACCGTCTCGGGGCTGGTTTCGATGTGTACTTCCTCGAACGGTTCAAGCAGGGTTCCATCTTCGGCTTTGCGTAGAATCACTTCCGGCCGGGACACCTGGAATTCATACCCTTCCCGGCGCATGGTCTCGACCAGAATGGCCAGATGCAGCTCACCGCGCCCGGAAACGAGGAACGTTTCGGAAGTGCCGGTCTCCTGTACGCGCAGGGAAACATTAGTTCGCAATTCGTCGAACAGGCGCTCGCGCAACTTGCGGGAGGTGCTCCACCGGCCTTCCATACCTGAGAACGGTGAGGTATTGACCCCAAATGTCATGCGAACGGTTGGTTCTTCTACTTTAATTGTTGGCAGGGCAACTGGGTTTTCCGAATCAGCCAGGGTCTCTCCAATTGCGATTCCTTCCAGCCCAGCCAGGGCAATAATCTCACCGGCTTCGGCTTGTTCCACTTCGACTTTGTTTAATCCTTGGTGCACATACAAATATCGAGCACGCTCCGGCGTGATTGTACCGTCAATCTTCAGGCGCGCAAGTGGTTGCCCAACTTTGATTTTACCGGCATGTATCCGGCCCACGGCGGTCACGCCGCGGTAATCATCGTAACCGAGGGTAGTGACAAGTAACTGTAACGGCGCATCCGCGTCTACCCTGGGAGCAGGGATGTGCCGCAGGATGGTCTGGAACAACGGCTGGAGGTCCGGTCCGAGGTCCGGTGAGAAACCGGCCTGGGCGCTGGTCGCCTGGGTGTAGATAATGGGGAAATCCGCCTGCTCGTCAGTGGCTCCTAATTCGATGAAAAGATCAAATGTCTGGTTGACGACACGTTCGGGTTCGGCATCCTTACGGTCCACTTTGTTGATGACCACCACAGCTTTGTGACCCATCTCGAGGGCTTTCTTGAGCACAAAACGGGTTTGCGGCATCGGGCCTTCGGCGGCATCCACCAGGAGTAGGACGCCATCCACCATATTCATGACGCGTTCCACCTCGCCGCCGAAATCGGCATGCCCGGGGGTATCCACGATGTTGATTTTAACCACCTGACCCGTTTCTGGGTCGGGTATGGTAATGGCGGTATTTTTTGCCAGGATGGTGATTCCTCGCTCACGTTCAAGATCATTGGAGTCCATTACGCGCTCTGCCACCTGCTGATTATCCCGGAAGGTGTGCGACTGGCGCAGGAGGCCGTCCACCAGGGTTGTTTTGCCATGGTCTACATGGGCGATGATAGCGATATTTCGGAGGTCGGTTCTTTCTTTGAACATATATCATTTACCTTTGTAGGGGTGGACGGTTTCCACCCAGGTGCACAGCTGCGATATTCCATACAAAAACCCCGGAGTAGAGACCGGGGCCTGACTTGATAAACTATGATTCCGGCGTGCGGGCTGTATCTTATCAGATTGTAGGAGTTTTGGGTAGAGGAATGCATCAATTCTATTTCCCGTGATATAATCCGCCCACTATGTTTTTAGCGACCCAGGCAAGTCCCGGATTTTGTTCGTGGTAGTTTGCGATTTTACCGCTGTGCTGACTTTATCGAATCGCGCCTGCACAACGGAGAGTTCGCCAAAGTAGATCTTTATTCTTGTTCTACTCCCCCAACTGCTGCAGGTATCCCTGCAGCAGTTTTTATTTTTGATACAATCGGAGTAACCATGATATCCATCAGCCTCGAACACGCCACCCTGATCCTGGGGGCAAAAGCAATCTTCAGCAACCTGGCTTGGGAGATCCAGCACGACCAGAAGATCGGCTTAGTCGGCCCCAACGGTGCCGGGAAATCGTCCCTGTTAAAGCTCATCGTGGGTGATTATGCTACTGAACCAGGTGGAATGGTGGTCCGCGCCAAAGGCCTGACGGTTGGCTACCTGCCACAGCAATCGGAGTTCGATCCATCCTCAATGGCTTTCCAACTGGCATTGGACGGCAACCCGCGCTTCGCCGAACTTGAAATGGAACTCGCAGAAATCGAGAGCCGGTTGTACGATCCTTCCGTTTATCAGGACTCAAAAACACTCACCCGTACCCTGGGACTGCACGAGAAGACCTTGGACGCATATGAATCCTTGGGAGGCGCCTCCTACCCCGATCAAGTTCGTAATCTCCTTCTTGGACTCGGATTGCCCGAAGCGGACTTCAATAAACCCGTAGCAGTACTTTCGGGTGGGCAGAAAAAGCTCATCGGTCTGGCGCGCCTCTTACTGATCCGTCCCAACGTTCTTTTACTCGATGAGCCCGATAACCATCTTGACCTGCCCGGAAAAGCCTTTCTTGAAGAACTCATCCGCGACTACCCGGGCGCGGTGGTACTGGTTTCGCATGATCGATATTTACTCGATGCAGTTGTGACACACATTACCGAAATCGAAGACGGCTGCCTGAAGACTTTTCTTGGCAATTACACAGATTACATCCTCGATAAACAGGAACGTTTGGCGCGCGCCGATGAATTGTTCCATATTCAACAGCGCGCTATCGCCCGCATGGAAATGGCCCTCAAACGGTACCAACTCTGGGTGCAGGTTAGTGACAAATTCTCCAGCCGTGTCCACGCAATGGAAGCCCGTATGGAACGCGTGGAGCGGATCGAACGCCCGACACTGGAACGCCGCAAGATGGGGCTTGAACTCAACGGTTGGCGCGGTTCGAACCAGGTATTGGAAGTGGTGGACGTGCAGAAATCCTATTCCCGCCCAATTCTTTCAGGTATCCGTCTGCACATCCGTCACGGTGATCGGGTCGGGCTGATTGGTCCAAATGGGAGTGGAAAATCGGTCCTTCTGCGGATCATCCTTGGGATAGAAGCCCCCGACGCAGGCGAGGTAAAGATCGGCCCCAGCATCAAGATGGGTTATTATGCTCAGGAACACGAAACGCTCGATCTCAATAGTACGTTGCTTGACGCCATCCGCCGGGCTGGGGAGATGAGCGAGTCTAATGCGGTGGCGTTCCTGCTACGCTATCTGTTCACATACAAACAAGCCAGCGAAAATATTCGCACCCTCTCCGGCGGCGAACGGTCGCGCCTGCAATTGGCCTTGCTGGTCCTTTCAAATGCCAATTTCCTACTGCTCGACGAGCCTACTAACAACCTCGATATCCCTTCCGCCGAAGTGTTGGAAAACGAATTGGATGACTTCGTCGGTACGGTACTGGTTATCTCCCATGACCGTTACTTCCTGGATCGTACGGTGAAGCGCATCCTAGCTCTGGAGGAAGGACATGTGAAGGAATATATCGGTGGGTATAGTGATTATGAAAAGAAAAAGGGAGAATGAAATACAAAATGGATTAAGAAAACGCCTCGCAATCATTAATTACGAGGCGTTTAATTTAGAGGATCAATGGTTTTCGACTCAGATCGGCCTGGTCAGTAGCATGAATACCGAGATAAAATGAGCCAGCGCGCCAAGCAGGACAAAGATGTGCCAGACTTCGTGGAAACCAAATTTCCCTGGTACAAAGTTGAAGATTTTCGTGGCATAGACGATAGCTCCCAGTGTATACACAACGCCGCCGGCTATCAACCAAACTATGCTGCCAATCGGTAGCGTTGTTGTCATCTGTCCTACCGCAGATAAGCAGAGCCATCCCAACACCACGTACACAACCGCATTCAACCAGCGTGGCGCCTTCACATAGAATATCTTGACCACGATCCCGGCTAAAGCGAAGGACCAGGTTATTGCCAATAGGCCCCAGCGAAAAAACCCAGTAAATGCAATGATGCAAAAAGGCGTATACGTCCCAGCAATGAGCAAATAGATGGCCGAATGATCGAGTTTCCGTAAGGTTTGAAGGATGGCTGGCTTAGCTTTCGCCAGGTGATAGGTGGCGCTGGCAGAGAATAACGCGATTAAGCTGAGACCGTATACCAAAAGAGAAATGATCTTTGCCGTACCAGCCCAGCCAATAATAAGTAGGGCAAATTGCCCGAAGAAGGCAGCGATTGCCCCACCGAGGTGTGTCAACCCATTGACTGGTTCTCGCATTTTGGAGAACAGGGAAATCTTTTTTTGTTTCATTGCAAGTATTCCTTGGTTAGGTTGAAGTATGACTGAATCAATCACTTCACCGATCATGAAATTATTATATATATATCTCTTATAAAAGAGGTACATTAATTGAATAATAATTGGCTATCCGCAGTAAACCAATTTCCGAGTTCAAAGGACTTGAGAACTGTCGCCTGCAAGACTATATCCAATGAAAATAGTGACCGTTTCCTGAAAGGAGACGGTCAAATACTTTTACGTACCTTCTTCCCAGGAATTCAGATACTTGACCTGTTCAAGGGTCAGTTCATCAATTTTCACACCCATGGCAGAGAGTTTGATGCGCGCGATCTCGGCATCCACTTCAGCGGGGACGGAATAAACGCGCTTCTCCAGCGTTTTGGTGTTTTTTACCATGAACTCGGCCGCCAAAGCTTGGTTGGCAAATGACATATCCATCACCGACGCCGGGTGTCCCTCGGCTGAGGCCAGGTTGATGAGCCGGCCCTCGGCCAGAATATTGATTTTGCGCCCATCTTTAGTTTCGTACTGCTCCACGAACGGGCGGACTAACTTCGGGTCGCCTCTGGACAACCCCTTGAGTGCAGGGATGTTGATTTCCACGTTGAAGTGACCGGAGTTGGCTACAATCGCACCGTCCTTCATCACTTCGAAATGACGGGTATCCACCACATTGATGTCTCCAGTCACAGTACAGAAGATGTCACCGATCTTCGCCGCTTCCATCATGGGCATCACTTGGAACCCGTCCATGACAGCTTCCAAAGCCTTAAGCGGATCCACTTCGGTAACGATGACCAACGACCCCATGCCCCGCGCGCGCGAGGCTAATCCACGTCCGCACCATCCATAGCCGGCTACTACAAAGTTCTTGCCTGCCAGCAGGACATTGGTGGCGCGGATAATACCGTCCAATGTGGACTGTCCGGTGCCGTAGCGATTATCAAAGAAGTGCTTTGTCATTGCATCGTTTACAGCGATGACCGGGAACTGGAGCATCCCATCTGCGGCCATGGCACGTAAGCGGATTACACCGGTGGTGGTTTCTTCTGTTCCGCCTATTATATCCGGGAGTAGTTCACGTCGCTCCTTATGAATGGTGGAAACGAGGTCTGCGCCATCATCCATGGTCATGTGGGGTTTATGATCAAGGGCTGCGCTAATGTGCTTGTAGTATGTCACGTTGTCCTCTCCCTTGATGGCGAAAGTTGGTACCTCGTAGGTATTGACCAGCGCTGCCGCCACATCATCCTGGGTGGAAAGCGGGTTTGAGGCAGTCAAGACGAGGTCAGCGCCACCCGCCACCAGCGTACGCGCCAGGCTGGCAGTCTCACTCGTGACATGCAGGCAGGCTGACAGGCGTATACCTTTCAGCGGTTTCTCTTTGGCAAAGCGCTCGCGGATCAGGCGCAGGACAGGCATCTCGCGCTCGGCCCACTCGATCCTCCGCCGCCCGCCCTCGGCCAGGTTGATATTTTTAATATCATAGTTGTTCATAGTTCCTCCGTCCGCTTGGGTAATTGGGGATCAGGTAAAAATGATTTGGAATATTCCCTGATTACCAAATCACTTGAGCAGCTCATTTAGTTTACCACCATCATCAAATTGTTCCCGGAAGCGTTCCACGAACTCAGCACGGGTATAAATATGATTCTGAGAGCCTTTTTGCTCCAGGCAATAGACCGCTGCCAGCGACCCAACCTGTCCACATAGCTTCCAGTCCCAGCCATGCGAGTAGCCTGCCAGGAACCCGCCGCGGAAAGCGTCGCCCACACCAGTCGGATCCACAATTTGTCGTTCAGGGACGGTTGGGATGAAGACCTGCTCGCTGCCAGTGTACAGGTCTGCGCCATCCTTGCCGCGTGTCACCACCACCACCTTGATGTGCTGGAGCATCTGTGCCAGGTCCCAGCCTGTCTTTTTGGAGATCAACCCAAACTCGTAATCGTTGACAAAAAGGAAATGCGCTCCTTCCATGTCGCGTGCCAACTCCGGGCCTCCAAGACGCAGGATTTGCTGCGACGGGTCGTAAAGGTAGGGAATGCTATCTTGGCGGCACTCAGCAGCAAATTTGGTCATTGCGTCCGGAGCATTCGGTGAGACAATAACCAGATCTGGGCGGGGCTTCGCTTGGAGGATGCTCTGACTGGAGGCGACTCCCATTGCCCCCTGGTAAAATGAAGCCAGTTGCGCATTGGACCGGTCTGTCGTGGCGAAGAATGATGCGGTGAACTCCCCCGCCACAACCTCCATCAAGGCAGTGTCCACCCCAACACTTTCAAGTCCCTTGCGGTACTCGCTGAAGTCTTCACCTACCGTCGCCATCACACGCGGGTGTTCACCAAGCAATGCCAGCGTGTACGCGATGTTTGGTGCCACACCGCCTCGGTGGCGGGACATGGAATCGACTAAAAAAGACAAGCTGATCTTCTCTAATCGTTCGGGGAGGATTTGCTCCTTGAACAGACCAGGGAAGGTCATCAGGTAATCGTAAGCAACAGAGCCGGTTAATAGTATATCCATTGTAGAGAATCCTTCTGGCAATAATTTCTACCACAAAGCTCTGAGTCATAAAGTTTTAGTTTTTTTTTGGTATTGTTGCTTTATGGTTATGCGCTTTATTTTCGATAGATTTACATCAAAAGGCGGTTTCACAATCCCATTCTCTGTCACAATCGCAGTGATCAATCGGTTGGGTGTCACATCGAAAGCCGGGTTGCGCGCTTTCGCTCCTTCCGGAGCAACTCTCTCGCCGTGGAATTGTATCGCTAAAACCTCATCCGGATCGCGCTCTTCGATGAAAATAAGACTGCCCTCCGAGAGTGTCAGATCAATTGAAGACGTGGGAGCCACTGAGTATACCGGGACTCCGTTATCGTGGGCTGCCAGCGCCAACATGTATGTGCCGATTTTGTTCGCTACGTCGCCGTTGGCAGCAATCCGGTCCGCGCCGAAAAGGACTTTTTGCACCTGGCCGGTCCGCAGGAAATAACCGGCCATATTATCAGAAATGATCTCATAAGGAATGCCATACTGGCCCAACTCCCAGGCTGTCAGCCGTGACCCCTGTAAACGCGGACGTGTCTCATCTACCAGAACATGGACTCGCTTACCCTGTTCGTGCGCCGTTCGGATGACACCCAGGGCCGTGCCCCAGTCCACCACGGCCAGCGCGCCGGTGTTGCAATGATGGATAATGGTGTCTCCATCGTCAATCAGCGCCGCTCCGTGCTCGCCCATACGCTTATTGACAGCCACATCTTCGTCGGCAATCCGTTGTGCTTCATCAAGAACGAGAACACGTAAATCTTCCACAGAACCGGTTGCAGCGTGGGCAACCCGCAGGACTCGATCCAATGCCCAGGCTAGGTTGACCGCCGTCGGACGCGAGGCTTTCAGGATTTTTGCAGCACTTTCCAGATCTGAAAAGAATCGTGAGCTGGATTGAGCGCGCGATTCGTTGGCAGCAAGCGCCAACCCGAAACCGGCTGCCGCGCCAATGGCTGGCGCTCCGCGTACGATCATATTTAGGATAGCTTCAGCCACTTCCATATGAGTATGTAAAGTGATAACTTCCAACGCTGCCGGTAGGCGGCGCTGATCGATCATTCTTACAGAGTCGGATTCCCAGTAAACGGTTCGCATTTGACTCGCAGGAAAAGGCGCTCTCCTCCGAGAGCGCCAGTGGAAACGGGCAAAGTTTAGCACGGGAATGCAAGAATGTCAAAGACTTTATGGTACCGGTATAGGTGCGGGCATGGACGTGAACGGTGCGCTCAGTCCGCAGACGGCGATGGCATCATAGTAGAGAATCCCGCTTTGTCCACCCCCTATATTAAATCCGCCGGATGGAAGAGGCATCTCATCCTGAACATCTACGACACTCACCCCGTCTAGCCAAACTTGCAGCCGGCCCTGGTAGGTAGAGATTTCCAGGTAGTGCCAGACATTGGTTTTGAGAATCAAAACTTTGTCCACAAGGCCAGGCTTCCCCAAGTTATGGACCGGTTGACCATTTGCATCGTAAATGTCACGCAGGACAATGATATGACGACCGGTGTTAAACATAATCCCATAATCCGACTGACTGGTTGTGATCCCGCCGAACTCATTGGGGCCCGAATCGTTCCATCCCAGACCCCAATCCGTCTCCGTAGTTAGCATAAAGTGCATACGCCATACTGAATCACCAAACTTAATAGGTGCATTTGCTGGGTCACTTTTATAGGCTGTGGACATATCGTTGTTGGGGGTTGTCATGTCGTGGATGAGAATCGTATTTCCGACTTCGTCCGGTGCAGGACCAAGCGGTACTGGACTACGACCTGCACTTCCCCAGTGTTTCATGTCGGTTTGTCCATCCTGGAAATCTTCCATGTACAGCAATTTCTCTGCGGGTGCACAGGCTGTCGTAGCTAAGAGACCGTATGGGTCGCGTTTCATCGCCACAGAAATATCTGACGGGCCGCGCTCCAAGGTCGCAGTCTGTTGGGTTGGCAAGTATCCCTGCGCAGTTACATTGAGCGTGATCTCTGCGCCGGGCAGGTTTGTCCAAGTGTATTTTCCCATCGCGTCCGCCACCACAGCTTCACTCTTGCCCGATTCAGGGAAAATGATGCTCGCACCCCCGATCGCTGCGCCGGCTTCATCCACAATGGACATGGTTAGGTCGTATGGTATGGGAGTGGGCGTAAATGTTGCCGTGGCTGTGGCAGTTGGCTTGGGCGTTGGTGTCCAGGCTGAGGCGGTCATGGTGGCCACCTGCTCCGGTGAAGGACCGCAGGCCGCCAAGAACAAAAACAAAATTCCAACAATGAGTAGAAACGAATTCTTCATGTATTCCTCCTTAAATAAGAAGAAAAAGGTCTAACGAGCGTTCCGCGTTCCAGAGTCTAATTAATATAGCACGCTATTAATATAATTACAATATGAAATATTTCACAATCCCATATTCAGGATATTTCTTTACAGAACTAAACGCATTGACACCCCTTCCATCTCGCGTTATAAGCATTTCCATGAAGATCAGACGCATGAATCTTGGCCTGTGTATTGCTGTCCTTCTTGCAAGCTGTGCAAGCCCCGGACCACTCGTCCCCACCGGGACCACCAGCCCAACCCTCCCGCTGGGTGTCACTCCATCAGATACACCTCTGCCCACCTTCACACCCTCACCGACACCTACCCCTGAAGTCCGTATCAAGGCCGGTGACCAGGCTCTCTTTAACGGTGACTATGATCAGGCGCTCAACGAATATCAAACCGCTTTTGATTCATCCACTGACCCAGATATACGAGCAGCTGCATTATGGGGAGTGGCACGCGATGAATATGCCGTTAAGAACTATGGCCGGGCGTTGATAACCCTTCAGCAGTTGACCAGTCAGTTTCCGACTTCTCCAAATGCAATCCGCGCGTATTTCTTGATGGGTGAGATTTTCATGGCGCTCGAAAGGTTTCTAGAAGCTGCCCAAGCTTATACCGTTTATCTGTCGCTCCGTCCCGGTGTGATTGATGCTTATGTACAGCATCTCCGCGGTGACGCCTATGTTTCCAATGGTAATAATACCGAGGCCATTGCTGCCTACCAGGCTGCATTGGCCGCTCCCCACATCGAGGACGATACTGCCTTGCAGATTAATATAGCCCAAGCCTATATCCGTCAAGGGGATACCAGCTCGGCTTTGGCTATGTATGACACAATTTTCACAGCAAGCTCGAATGATTATGTAAAAGCCCAGATGGATTTACTCATTGGTCAAATCTACCTGTCTCTCGGAGAAACCGACCAGGCCTATCAGCGCTTTCTTCATGCAGTGGCTAATTATCCCCTTGCTTACGATTCGTATTCAGCATTGGTGGCGCTGGTGAATGCCGGCATTCCAACCGATGATATGAATCGAGGTCTAGTGGATTATTTCGCTGGCCAAAATAGTTATGCCCTGGATGCATTCCAGCGTTGTATGGATGCCAACCCCCAAAATGATGGCACAGCAGTCTATTACAAAGCGCTCACGTTATTCGCTTTGGGTCAATATGAAGATGCAGTCCAGTCATGGGAAGTGTTTATCCAGGACTACCCGGATAATCCACATTGGGCAGCCGCCTGGAATGGAAATAACGCTCTCCCGGGGCTCGCCTTTACCCAATGGTATTTCTTAAGCCAGTATGATGCTGCCGCGCAGACTCTGCTCAGCTTTGTTCAACAAGCACCCGCAGTTGCAGAAGCCCCAAGCTACCTGTTGGAGGCTGGCCGCATCCAGGAACGTAATGGGGAACTGGAAGAGGCCGCTAAAACCTGGGATAGAGTAGCTAACGAATATCCCTCCAGCGAACTCGTCCCGCAGGCTCTCTTCTGGGCTGGAATTGCCCGTTACCGCCTTGGAAAATATAACGATGCCCTGGTTGCCTTCCAGCGCGACTCCCTCCTGTCCACGATTTTGGAAGACCAAACACGTGCCCATTTCTGGATTGGCAAGGCGCAACAAGCCCTGGGTGATACTGCTTCCGCGCAGGCCACCTGGCAGCAGACCGCAGCTCTCGATCTAACTGATTATTACAGCCTGCACGCCCAGGATATGCTATTTAACCGACCTGCCTTCGACGAGTCGCCTTCTGTCAACCTGACCGTAAACCTGACCACCGAACGCTCCGAAGCCGAGGCTTGGCTGCGCGTGATCTTCAATCTGCCAACGGATACCGATCTCAGCAATCCTGGCGGGCTTCTCGCCGACCCGCGTCTCGTCCGCGGCACCGAGTTTTTAACGCTTGGTCTGGATGCCCAAGCCCGTCTAGAATTTGATGCCCTGCGCGCCGCTGTTGAACAAAACGCTGCTGATTGCTATCGCCTAGCTAATTATTTGCTCGACCTGGGACTCTACTACCCGGCTATTCATACGTTCCGTCAGGTGCTCACACTAGCTGGGATGAACACCCAGTCACAATCATTGGCCGCACCCGTTTACTTCAACCATGTCCGCTACGGTTTATATTATCAGGACCTCATCCTTCCTGCTGCTCAACAAACTGGATTCGTTCCCATCTTCCTGTTTTCCATCATGCGTCAGGAAAGTCTTTATAACAAGTTTGCTGGTTCAGGGAAAGGAGCACTTGGTCTGATGCAAATATTGCCCGACACAGGGCAATTCATTGTAAATAACCTGGGCTGGCCCCCAAATTACACATCAGATGATCTGTATCGGCCAATGGTCAGTATTGGTCTGGGCTTGTCCTATCTGATGACTCAACGCATCCGCTTCAATGGAGACCTTTTCATAACCTTGGCCTCCTACAATGCCGGCCCTGAAGCCGCTGCCATCTGGCGCGATCTTTCTGGCCCGGACTCCGACTTGTTTGTGGAAGTCATCCGTTCAGATGAAACGCGTACTTATATCATCAGCATCTACGAAATATATTCGATGTACCGGTCGCTTTACCCGACGGTTCCATAGACTCCTCTACAAAGTATATCTCCCGCAGATTTTCTGGGGGAGATAGTTTTTAGCCGATGTGATCCACTATCTTTTTATGGAGTGTATTCGCGTCCATGTCGATCACTGAAATCAACTTGTCGCGTCCGCCAGCTCCAGCCACAATATCCAACTGTTTCAGCGGGACATCCAGTACTTTTGCTAGAAACTCGAGAAGCGCCGCGTTGGCCTTCCCTTCCAATGGTGGTGCTGTCAGATGAACTTTGACCGTCCCATCGCTCAAAATATCAACAATTTCATTCTTGCTGGCGCGCGGTGTAACCCGCACTGCCAGGGCTGCCCCCTTCTTGCCATCATGCAAATGAAAAGACCTCGATCCCATAAGGCACCTCAAAGAGCATAAAGAAAACTGATCAGCGCATAGGATAAGATTTCAACCAGGATGATTAAAATCAACGGACTCAAGTCAAACATCCCTACCAGTGGAACGACTCTCCGAATAGGCGCTAACAACGGCTGAAGAACACGGTCCAGTGCACTGCGTACTAAGTGGAATGGGTTGAGAAAAAAAGAAAGTACCAAATCAACGATCACCAGTAAAACGATAAGATTCGCAAGTGTACTGATTATTTTTACCACAATATTAATCATAAATCCTCTAAACCGGGCGCGATCCTAAAATGGCTTGGCCCACTCGTACATAAGTTGCTCCTTCTTCAACGGCAGCAATAAAGTCCACGCTGGTTCCCATCGATAGCTCTGTCAAATTGGAACCAGTAAAGCGCTCCTTCAGAAAATGCTGCAACCGACGTAAACGCTGAAAGTAAGGGCGCGTCTGCTCTGGATCATCGAAGAAGGGTGGCATGGTCATCAGTCCACCCAACCGCAGACGTGGAAATGTCATGATTTGTTCGATCGCAGGCACCAGGTTGGACCAGCGGCGCTCATCCCAGGCTGGGAAGCCAAATTTGCTCTCCTCCCCGCTGACATTAACCTCCATCAACACCGGAAGCGTCCTGCCTGACTTTTCACAGGACTGGTCCAGCCGCCCGGCAAGTTTGATGCTGTCAAGCGAATGCAGTAAAGAAAAGTGCCTTGCCACCAAATCGGCCTTGCGGCTTTGAACGTGGCCGATCATGTGCCATTCTACCGCAGTTTCTGGGAGAGCCGCGATTTTGTCGACGGCTTCCTCGGCGTAATTTTCGCCCAGGATGGACACCCCCGCCGCAATCGCAGCCCGGACCACTTCCAGCGGCTGAGATTTGGATACGACCACCAGGCGTACTGCTTCCGCTTCGCGCCCGGACCGGACCTTAGCCTCGGCAATCTGACCTAGCACGCGCTGATAGCGTTCACGGATTGCAGAGATCAGTGTTTCATCCATGGCTTGATTATACCAATGCAATGATTATTCCAAATCGGCCGGTACGCCCCTTTTCAGCGCGATGCGAATACCAATCCTCGGTATGACAGGCTGTACACAATCCAGCCACTTCAATATGACGCACCCCGGCTTGTTCAAGGAGCAGACGATTGGCTGCCCATAGGTCTAATTTTATGTGATCAGAACTCACCGAGAGCAAACTTGCAGCATCGCTCCCAAAAGCTTGCTGCACCTGAATGGCTACATCCGGACCGACCTCATAATGATCCGGGCCGATGGATGGGCCAATCGCTGCTCGGATATCGGCCGGATTTGAGTGATAGCGTTTTTGCATCGCTTCTACCGCAAAACGAACCGTGCCGCGCACTGTGCCCATCCAGCCGGCATGGGCAATGCCCACGACCTTGTGGACAGTGTCGTGAAGCAGGATTGGAACGCAATCCGCGAAGCGCATCATCAGAGTAAGCCCCGGCTTGTCCGTCAGGATGGCATCTGCTTGCAAATGGGGCGCATCTGGCGCGCGCGGGGCTTCAGCAATAGCCACCTCAACCCCATGTACTTGCCAAACATCATAAACAGAAGCCGGGTCGCGCTCCAGGGTTTCCAGCGCGAGTCGACGGTTTTCACGCACCCGCTCCAGGTCATCACCGACCGTGCTGCCGAGGTTCAATTCAGCCCACGGTTCCGGGCTGACACCTCCCCGCCTGGTAAAAATAGCATGGGTCAGACCCCTGCCCAATTGCTCGAATTGAAAATATCGGATTTCATCGTGCGACTGAAAAGGCATACAAAATTCTATTATTTAAGAACGGCGAACTTCTTGGCCAGCAAACGGCGTGTATCAGCCATGCTTTCTTCGATAAGCGGGAACATAAACCAGGCAGTGGTAAGGCCAAACAAGGAACCGGTCAGCACGCGCAGGAGCGGGGTGCTCTCACGATATGGTAGGATGGATTGGATGAACGTGTTGGGGATCTGGCTGAATAACTGCGAGAAGCCATCCAAGCCAATCGGTCCCAACCCGACCAGCACCCAGATGAGCCAGTGTAGTTTTGGTAGTTTCCGCCCCGTGAGGGCATAAACCACTCCAAACAAAGCCATTGCGCCCCAGATGGCAACATCCCGCTCACATAAGGCAACCTTATAACCTAGCAACGGTTTGCCTTCGAAAAGTCGTGCCTGGAGCCGGCTGGGATCGTTCAGGTCAGTGAAGCCACTAACCTGTTCAAATGTTAGCACGCCGGGTATTTTTGCCGCCGCATGCGGATAATAAGCCTGTTCGCCAAATAAGAAAAATGAGCGGAAAGCCCACTGGTGGCAAAGTGGACTGTAAATTTTGTATATCACCTCGGCCGGTGTATTCCAGCCCACCTTTTTGAAAATCGGTGCCAGGAATGGGATACCGATGTATAGGATCAGAAACAAATTGAAAATGGCTAGGTAATGTCTCGAGATCCAATAAGAGATTTTGTCCGCTTTGCTGATCGTCTGAATGCGCGAGGTGTTCACCTGGAATGTTTTATCGTTAATCTTCTCCAATTGCGCCAGACGGTCAGCAGCTGCGCCGAGAGTCATCTGCAATTCCTGTCGCGTAAAAGGCGCTTTTAGCCGGAACGGTCCCGCTTCCACGACAGGGATTTCCAGGGCAAAGGTGTCCCTTATAGAAGGATCCGAATCAATATCGAGAACCGCAAGTTGATGCGGGGTCACTTCTTGCAAGGCTTTCAGATCTTCTTCGGCTTGCTTGCATAGTTCACAACTAGCACGGGTATATAACGTAACAGTGATCATTTGTTTATGCCTGTCCGGAAAAGGTTTTTGTCGACCACATCTTCCTTATGGGGTTACTAATAATTGTGCACTTAACCACACTCGCATTAATAAACTAATAAGTCGGATAATACATTTTTTTATTCACACTCATAGGCCGAAATTTATGAGAGGGATGTAATTAGCCAAAACATTAAACGAACCTAAAAAGAGCAGGGTCCCGACCACAATCAGGAGAACTCCCATGAAAATTTCGACTACGCGCATCACTCTACTGTAGCGGCGTAAGAGAGTACTTACCCAACCGATTCCCAGGGCAGCCAATAGGAATGGAATTGCCAACCCGGTGGAATAAGCAATTCCCAGCGTTGTCCCCTTGACAATTGAACCGCTATTAATGGAGAAGGTCATGATCCAACCCAAAACCGGTCCAATACAAGGCGACCAGCCGGCCGAGAAGAAGATGCCCATCAACACCGATGAGATGTATCCCCAGCGGTGATCAACCTGGGAGTGGATACGTACATCATATTCTAAGAAAGGGATTCGGAAAACACCAATCATGTGCAGGCCAAAAATAATAATCACCAACCCGCCTATTTTCGCGAGCCATGTGCGCGCATCATAGAGCAACAATCCAAGCGCTGAGGCAATGATATTAAAAAGAATAAAGACCAGGCTGAAACCGAGCACAAATGCCAGGCCGTGAGTGAAAATCACCCAGCGATTCTTGCTGGACGATTCGCCTCCTGCGGCACGCCCGCCTAAATATCCAATATAGGCAGGCACGAGTGATAAAACACATGGAGAAAGAAAGGAAGCGAGGCCTGCCAAAAATGCAAGGCCAATCGTCACATTAAAATGGTTCATCTCACCACATCACCATTAAAGAGTATCTTCTACTATCACGTGTGTACTGCCAGATGACCAATCGTGCCATTCCAGGTCGCCTGGTTCTATTAGTACAGTAGGTTGTGACCAGCGGAAGATCCATTTCGCATCCTCCGGTTTGCAGTTAACACACCCATGCGAGCGCACTGTACCGAAGTCATTATGGGAGGTTGCGCCATGAATAGCAACTCCACCCTGCGCAAAAAATGTTGTCCACGGTATCCCCGGTAAATCGTAGCTGGATGCCACTGTATTGGCTGCCATTCGGATTGAAATCAACTTCCAATAAACAGGATGTTCACCAAGCGGTGTCATTCCTTCCAGCATACCTGTAGAAACACGGCAAAAATAGACTTCTTGGTCTCCTTCTTTACATGTTAAGGTTTGGTAACTAAGATTCACAATAATTTTCTTTGAGGCGGGGTCTACATCCGGGTTGATCGGTGATACATCCTCTTCTGTCAAAGGGCGAAAAGCCGCTCCTTCTGCCCAGAAGAAGTCGCCTGGATTGCCGTAACGATCAAATACATGGTATTGGATGGTCCCCGTATCAGATGTACGGGTTTGATCGACCCACATTACTTGCGAATAGTACAGGCGCGCTTGTAAACCATAGGCCATGTGGTCGCGCATCCATCCGGAGACCGGAGTAGGGTTTTCCATTAAAAGATCAACATAAGGTACCGATACTTCACCCCAGAAACCCGCCTGGCCCTGTGGCAGCGCAGACAGTGGCGTATTGGGAAGGTTATGGCAAGGCTGTAGATAAAGGGAATGGATGTACCCCTCAGGAGTCTCCACCCAACGCTGGTTGGGTAGATTCACGTCAATTTTTTCAGCGCTGACTTCTTTCAGCCAGGGGAAAACTTCGTCACGATGAGCATCTCGTACCTTCGTGCTACCAACATCGGGATGTGTCATGATTGGGATCGTACCGCCCCATTGCATGCTTGTGTCGGCTGTACAATTGCGTCCCAGTAAATCGGCTTGAGGAAAATCAACTTGAAGCATTGCGCGGCCTGTTTGTGGCATACCCAGCCTGTATGCCACGGGCCGCAGTACTATGGCGCTCACGCCGAGACCAGCCAGCTTCAGAAAATCACGCCGGGAAACGGGCCGTTTGAATGAAGTCATGCGACCAAGGATAACCGTAAACGGGAAGGAAGTCAATCAGCACCTTAAACACGCCTTAAAACGATACAATCCCGCGGTCCGGTCACGGGCTGCGGGATTGTATTTCGGTTGTTAAATATTATTTTACATTACCAACAACCATGGTAGTGGTAGAGAAGCCGATTGCATCAACCGCGGGATCTAGGTAGACAGACACTGTATAAGTATTCATTTCGCCTGCTGCAATGGCATCACCTGTTGGATAGACAGTTGTATATTCCATTGCAATCAGGTTGCTCTGGGCATCCATAACCATAACTACCACCGTGGCACTGCTCAGACTCTTATCGCTAGTATTGGTGACATTGCCGCTTAAAGTCCAGGTTGCGCCGTCTTTCTGGATTGTTTCTCCAGTAGCAGAAAGGTCAACAAATTCACTTGAAGGTGTGGATGTGAAATAAGTATCAACCTGCGCTGTGTAAGAACTCACCAGAGTGGCCTGTTCCTTGCTATAGTCTACACTCCCAAACGATGAAATGCTGAAGGGTACTGCCTCCCCTGGTTTCATTGGGATTGAAAGAAAGGAATAACTGGCATCCAAAACCGTCCCGTCCGCACTATAAATACCACCAATCACCAGGGAATCAAGCGGCTGGTCGAAATTATTGGTCACCCAGCCAACCAGGTGGGCAGAACCGTTTTGATCGAAATATGAATTGGTGACTTTAACAACCAACGGATAATCGGTCACATTGTCAGCCACGTCCGCATCCCAGTAAAGCGACCACTGGGTTGCGTTGGTCGGGTTGGGGAAGTTGATTTCAAAAGGAGTCCGGTCGCGGCCAGACGCATCGCCTGTTGGAGCCAATTCGGTGGTGTAAGTGCCGGTCCAATCCGCCGAAAGCACGTTATTGGAATCATCGAGAACGGCGCCTGCCAGGCTGTTGATGTGAGCCCACTGACTGCCTGTGTTGACCAGTTCTCCGGTCAGGTAATACCAACCGGAACCATCATCCACGAGTTGGACGTTTTCTGATTTCAGGGTGGCGCGGTTGGCATCACCGGTTTGTTTACCGGATATCGTCACAGTATATGATGCTGGCGTTCCCTTAGTGGTATCGTAGGAATATTCGAATGGGGAGGCTTCCCCCGGAGAGAGAGTATAGAGCATCGGGGAGATAGTAGTATTTGGCGTGATGTTTCCATTATCATCTGTAATCAAAGAGTTACCAGAGGCGTCTTTGATCTCCAGGGTTAATTCAATCGAGGTAAGAATCGTACTACTATAATTGACAACCTCGCCAACCACGCGATAGGTGCCATACGAATCAACGAAAGCATTGGTGCTTGAGATGACCAGGTCATTAGCCGGTGCCACCGGCGTGTTGATGACCGGAGGTTGAGATGTTGGTGTTGATGTCGTAACCGTTGATTTCCCGCAGCCCAGCAAAGAAAGGACAAGCACTACCACAACTGCATACTGAGTAATTTTATGTTTCATTTTCTTCTCCCTTATATTTGGAATCTGATTGAGGATCCTATTTTAGCACAGCTCAGAGTTGGGCCAATACCCCAATGGCGATCTAATTATCTAAATGTATTTGAAAGTTCTTTAAGGCAGGCTGCACTGACTTTGTGACCGCCATCGGATTCGCAATATGTAACCTGCGCTCCTGCACCCTCCAGTAGCGCAACGGATCTGCGGGCTTGTTCCACCGGGATCATATTATCCTGCCTCCCGTGAGCAACATAAACTGCTTTTCCTGCCAAGGGACGTTTCGCAAGTAGTTCCTCTGTGCCACTAGGCATAAAGCCGGAGAGCGTAGCAAGTGTCCGGATCCGCTCCGGATGAATCAATGCCAGCGTAAAAGAAAGGGCTGCACCTTCGCTAAATCCGACCAATTCAAATTGATTGGCGCTCATTCCCACCGAGCGAGACCATTCGTCAATAAAACCGATCAGCGCTTCAGCAGACGGACGTAGATTATCCATTGTCAGCAAACCCACCAATCCTGTTTGGAACTCCCGCCACGTATAGCCGCCTTCGGGAGTAGCATAAGGTGCCCGCGGAGCCAGGACAGCTACTTGTGAGGGGAGCTTGCTGGCAAATACCCACATGGAGTTTTCGTTGCCGGTCCAACCATGGAGCAGCACCAATAGCCGGGATGGCACAGCAGTTGCCGGGCGGAATCGAAAAATCCAATCGCGAAATTCATGGAGTTCGGCTTCAATCACGGTTGGCACGCTTGGTAATCCAGTCCAGGAGCAGGATGATCAGCACCACCAGCACCACCGGCGTCATTCCCGCCAGAAGACACAGCAAACCCATCACCGCAGCACTGGAGCCATAAAGTAAATAGATCAGCCCGTCACCAACAACGAAGAGCAAAATCAGAGCCCCGGCGATCAGGCGAAGATTGGTCTGACGGACGTATTTTCGCAGGTCACGGGTCACTTAATATTCTCCTGCCTGGTGAAAAGTATTTTCTACGCAGGCGGTTCGGCCACGCTGTGGCATGCTCGAGGTCAGTGAGGGCGGCATCCATGGCTTGCTCACCCAGCCGGATGATTTTATGCACATCCACCTTTTCGAGCAAACCAACCCCCTCCACGTCAGGTCTGACGATCACGTCGGGAGCATCCAGTTTTAGACGTAGTTCGGTCAGCATTCGCGCTCCTGCGTCCGTGGCTTGGATATAGATGTTGAGCGCCTGGGCAAGGCGCAGACGATAAAGTCGCTCCACAATTGGCGTAGGGATTCGTAAAGGGAAACCCAGGGATAACAGATTCCTTTTCCGCCCCAACAGCGGTGTCAGAACAACGGCAACCGTTGGTAGCGTGGGCGCTAGCGATCGGGCAACGGAAACGGGTACTGGGTCAAGGGTGGCACCATCCACCAATTGGTGCTCCCCTATTAGCCGGGGCGGGAAAATGGCCGGGATTGCGCATGTCGCCAAGACAGCATCCACTACGCATCCTTCGCTTAAAATAACTTCCTGCGCAGATTTAATATCCACAGCCACCACCGCACAAGGCAGTCTTAATTTCTCAAACGTAAGGTCGCCGAAGAATTCCTCCAGCACCCTGGTGGCGCCCCCTAAGCCCAAGATGGACGGCCCCTCTCCACTGGAGCGGCCGAATAATTTGGTCTGGTCCAGTTTGGAAAGCCTCGCTTCCATTTCGTCCGGTGTGTATCCGGCAGCATACAACGTTCCGACGATACCGCCTGCGCTGGTGCCAGCCACCGCCCGCACCCGGTAGCCCTCTTCTTCCAGACGACGCAGCACGCCAATGTGAGCAAAACCGCGCGATCCACCACCGCCGAGTGCCAGTGCAATATCCATAGTCACCTTCTTTGATTCTTGAAGTAGAATTATTATACTCTTCTCACGAGGCACTATGTCCGCACTCGAATCCACTGAAAGTTCCTCCCCCATTGTGACGCGCGCGGTTGCCGCCGGCTTACAAGGCGAATTCTGCAACAATTATGAATTTCCCGGCTGGCAAAAAACGTTCTTGTCTGTATTGGGCTCGCTACCGCAGGGTGCAGCACGTTTTTCCATTAGCCATTTCCAGTCCATATCCGGCCTGCCTCCCAAAGTGCTGGACGATTTCTCGATTGAAGAACTTGTACGCCAACGACTTAATGACTATGCGCAACTACCCGGAAATTTCCCGGCTGTCACGGTTGGGGCGGCGCTCGGTGGAGCGACCACCTACCTGTCCTTGGCTCTGGGAGGTCCGTTTCTGCCTCAGACTTTTGTCACCACACTCAAGCAAGGGGCCCGGACTGGAAACGTGAACGAGTACCTGCATCGTTCTCTGGATATTGCCCTGCGCCTCGCGGACGAAAACCCGGGGTTGATGACCATCCAGCATTACGACCCGGTCCACGATGGTTGGCTGACACGCTTCGTCAACCACCTGCGCTTCAAACTGCTCAACCTGCCGCGGGCTTATGCCGAATTTATCAAGTCCAGACTTGAACCAGGCGGTGCGGTAGCCTACCTGGAAGGTGGGGCTTCGTGGCTTCGCTATCGAGTAGGACCGCGCAGTGTGTTCCAGGTGGGCGGCTGGGGCGGTATTTCAGCAGAAGAATTCCTCGAAAGCAGTGACCGGTTGCGGGTATATGCACGTTCAGCCGGGATAACCTTGACCGATTGGAAGTTGAAAGGCTATCCGCTGGAACGCGGTCCCGAATCTGAATGGGGCTCAGAGCCAGGTATGGACACGGCGCTGGAGGCTTTCTGTAAACGTGAGGGTTTCCGTTATGTGCATATTCCACTGCGCCAGCCGAACGACTTCTCCCGCCTGGCTTTTTCCGCAGCGCAGAGACTACTCGAAAAAGAAGGCCGCCCACCATCAGGTGTGCTGGTGGAAATGTTCAGTCAGTTTGATTCCAGTGCTGCCATGCAAAGCGGACTCCTCCCGCTGTGGTTGATCTTCAACACTGATGACAGCCTGGACTACCTTAAGGAAATGCGGATGCACTTCCCAGGCGGGAAACCGGTTTTTTTCTCACCGCTGGCAACCTTCTCCCTCCCCCCGGACCGTGTACCGTTTGACGAATGGACCGCCGCGCTGGACAGATTCAAATGGATCAACATTGGTACGCGCCGCAGTCACTATCCCGCTGACGCGCAGGCACTGGTAAAGTGGGCTGAGCCACTTCGGAAATGGGTAGCCAAGAACCGGAACCCGGTCACGGCGAGGTTGGAGGCTGAAGAACTGGCAAACCTCGAAATTTCTTTGTATACCCACCAAAGCGTCCTCCTTCAAACCAAGGATAAACGGAATGACCATTGACGATCTTATTCGAGCAGGGATGACTGCCGCCAGGACCGGTGACCTCGAAGAGGCTGCGAAGCTCTTCGCCCGTGCAGTCAAGTCTGACCCCAATTCCGAGCAAGGTTGGCTCTGGTTGGGGAAATGCGTCCCAAATCCAAACCAGCGGGAGTATTGTTTCAAGCGCGTGCTGGCGCTCAACCCCAACAACCTGGAGGCCTTGCAAGACCTGAAGGACACTATCTGGCTCCATGCCTCTGCCCCACAGGGATCTGTCCCATCGGCCGGTGAACCGGCGGTTTCGTCCCCAACTCCCAATAGCAGGCTGGTCATTGCCCCGCAACCGAAGCTTGCCGATACTCCGTTTGTTTTTGAGAATAATGAAGAATTGGTCAAGTCATCGGCCACGGACCTACCGCCTCTTCCTCAGCTTTCGGTCGCGCCGGGCTGGCAGGAAAAACAAGCTGGGGCAATCCCTCAGGGGAATAAACCCACCCCTACGCTGAGGAAGAAGATTAACCCGGTATTGGCAGGCTTCCTGTGGTCCATCCCGGTGTCGCTGGTTTGCCTGATGGCCATTCTCTATCTTATCGTTTCCGGCACTTGGATGAAATTTATACCCGCCAACCTGCTCCCGTTATCCATACCCACCGCCACGTCAGAGACCGTGCTGCTCCCGCCGATGGTTACGCAGACCATATCGCATCTCCCAACCGTCACCTCCATGGCCTCTGAACCGACATACACCCCCATCGTTGTTCCCACTCTAGCCTACACGCCCACTTTCAAGAGCGATCAGTGTACATTCGTCCCACCGACGGGGATTACAGTAAGCTGCGGCTATCTGACCGTTCCCGAAGATCGCACGAACCCCGCCTCTCCCAACATCCAGATTGCTGTGGCAGTCTTCCACAGCACGAGTATCAACCCCGCGCCCGACCCGGTCATCTTCTTGCAGGGTGGTCCGGGCGGCGAAGCAATCATGACAAGTGTGGCTGACTATAACATCCTGATTGCACCCTTCCTGGATAAACGCGACTATATCGCCTTCGATCAGCGCGGCACTGGTCTGACAAAACCTGCCATCAACTGCCAGGAACTGGAGACCGTTTACAAACAGGATGTGTTCGGACAAATTCCCACATCCAGCCGTAATATGATCTACACAAACGCCTTTCGCTCTTGCCACGGCATGATGACGGTTAGTGGGATTAATCTGAGCGACTTTAACACAATTTCCAACGCGGACGATCTGAAAGATCTGGTGACCACACTTGGATACAGCCAGGTCGACCTGTATGGAGCCTCCTACGGTACTCGCTTGGCCCTGGTTACGATGCGCAGCCATCCAGAGATCCTGAAGAGCGTGGTGCTCGATTCGGTGGTTCCTGTGGAAGCAAGACTTTTGTTCGAAGATCCTACCAGGATCAGTTCGTCCCTGCAGGCCCTCTTCGCTGGGTGCGCTGCTGACCCAAAATGTGCGGCTGCCTATCCGGACCTAAAGACGGATTTCTGGAATATGGTCGCGCAACTTGATGCACACCCCGTATCCGTGACGGCTCCTATCCTAACCGGCGGAAAGATTACCGAGACTATCACCGGCTCCGATCTTTTGGGGGTCACCACATATGGATTGCTTAAATGGGCTTGGATGATCCCAACAGCGCCCATGTCACTCGACGAAATCAAGGCAGGCGACTATTCTACATTTGTTGCCATGCAATCCTCTCTACCCATTGAATTCAAAGGTATCAATATCGGCGTTTATATCTCTGTAATATGCCACGAGCATATTCTCTCAGGGACATCCGAGGAACTCCAGGCTATCATGGATGTCAATCACGATATCGGGAAATATATGCGTCTGCCATTTTTCGGTGACGCCACAGACATGTTCAACACTTGCAAGGTATGGGGGTCCAAACCCCCGGCAGCCGGCGAAAAAGATCCGGTCGTTAGTGATATCCCGACTCTAATCATCGAAGGCACATACGATCCTGCCACGCCGCCCATGTACGGCAAACAGGTTTCCCAGAACCTGAGTCATAGTTACTACGTGGAATTCCCCAACCAGGGTCACGTGCCACTGTTTGGCGACACCACAGGATGTGCTTCCGGCATGATCTTGGCATTCTTCGACAACCCAGGCCGCGAACCGGACCGCGCTTGCATGGGAAACCTTCCTTCTATCAATTTCATCACTCCCTACACCGGAAACCCGCCCGTCCAACTGGCGGTCGAAGAAGGGTACGGCTTGACGGCAAAAATGCCAGTCGAGTGGGATAAATACTCCGACGGCTTTTACCGCCGGGATAACTCTCCCCTAGACATCACCCAACTCGCCATTGCCCGAGCATACTTTTTTGACTCGAGTGCGCTGCTCGATTCCCTGTCTTCCAAACTTTATGGGTATCACGGCTTCGACGCCGCCCCCATCTTGGTTGGTACGCGGAAAGCAAACGGCCTTGACTGGTCGTTATACGAAACCACCTCTTATGGTCGTCCAGTGGAACTCGCCATGTCGGATAGTGCTCAAGGAGACGCTTTGATCGTACTATTATTCTGCCACAAAGACGAACTTGACGCTTTGTATCAAACTGTATACCTTCCGATCATAGATTCGGTTGTTCCTTTTCAATAATTGGGAAAGACGTTTTATGAAGGTTTCTACCAGACGCAACGCAAGGATCAAACCCTTTTCCCGTTTGGTGCCCGTTAAACAACTCACTGGTTGATTAAATCAGGAAGAATGGAAATTAATTGCTTTACATCCCCATGGGTGTTATCGCCCTGCACACTCACCCGCATAAACATACGCCCATTCCACAAAATAAGCGGAACTTCGATACGGTATTCGTTATAAAGGCGTGTTCTTAACACTGCCAGGTCAGTGGTTTCCGGCAATGGTATGGAGGCCATTTGAATGAACCATGAGTCGTCTGACAGGGGTGATAAGCCGCTCAGCGCACAGATGCGTTCCTGCGCCTCACGCACCAATTCGTGACAGGTATGACGGACTTTCTCCCAATCATATTCTCTTTGGAATTCAATCGCTGCCGGGACGGAAAGAAATGCAGCAATGTCGCGCGTGCCAGTCCATTCTTGATGGTCAACGAACTTTGATGGGCTTGGAGCTTCCGCTTCGTAGCCCCAAGATACTACCAGTGGTTTGAGCAAATGTTGGACATCCTTCCTTGCGAATAGGAATCCAGCACCTTTGGGCGCACACAACCACTTATGCAGGTTTCCTCCATAGAAATCCGCACCGAGATTATCCAAGCGCAACGGTATATGGCCGGGGGCATGCGCCCCATCCACGACAGTCAATATTCCAGCCTGTCGCGCCTGCTGGATGACCGCCTCAATCGGAAAGATGAGCGCAGTTGGGCTGGTGATGTGACTGATAAAAATAACGCGCGTGCGGGGTGTTACACCTTTCCATAATTAGTCCACGAACGATTGCCTGGCTAGATCGTTTCTCCCCACGATTGGTACAGGGATTGGTTGATTAATATATTTGAAGCCGCGTTCTTTCTCCAGAAATCGCCAGGTCCGGTCGAGCGCACCATACTCGTGGTCGGTGCCCAGGACTTCATCGCCCGGTCCGAGGCTTAGGGAGTGAGCAACGATGTTAAGAGACATGGTTATATTCCTGGTGTAGACCAAGTTTTCAGCATCCGTCCCAACGTAGTCTGCAAGAGAAATGCGCGCGACCCGCAAAAGGTTCGTAAAACGCCGTCCCAGAAATTCGACTGGCTGGCGTTCCAGTTCACGTTGCCAATTCTGATAAGCATGAAAGACCGTACGCGTCGTTGCCCCGAAGGAACCATGATTGAGGAAGGTAACAGAGGGATTGAGAAGAAAGTGGCGTCGAAGACCAAACATCCGTACCTCCATATATTATTTGATGGTGTTGATTATAATCAAACCTGTGCTTACCATCCGTCGTTTCTTTTACAATCCGGCGATTCCTCAGGAATATCGGCGAAATTTCATCCATCTGTATATCGAAATCGCCTGGTTTGGCATTCTGAGCGGCAGTGCTATCAATTTCTTGAATATATATGCTGCCCGGTTGGGAGCCAGCAGCTTCCAAATTGGCCTTCTCGGGGCAATGCCAGCTGTGGTTAGCCTGCTTCTATCCATACCAGCTGGGAACTGGTTGCAAAAGCGACCGGTGGGCCAGTCGGTCTTCTGGACGGCTGTGCTTTCCCGTCTTGGTTATTTTCTATGGATTCCTCTGCCTTGGTTGTTTGGAAATCAAGGTCAAATATGGGCACTTACAGTTATCACGCTGGCGATGGGTATACCGATGTGCGGATTGAGTGTAGGTTTTAATGCCTTATTTGCGGCATCTGTGCCTGTGGAATGGCGCGCTTCCGTGGTAGGCGTTCGGAACGTGGTGCAGTCGCTTACTTACATAATAGCGTCGCTCGGAACCGGCTATATCCTCTACCACTTGCGCTTTCCGGTCGGATATCAGGTTGTCTTTGGAATTGGGTTTCTAAGCGCAGCATTGAGTACCTTCCACCTGTTTTTTGTCCGCCCTCCCAAAGAGACCGTTATCGCAGCATTCCCGGACTTAAAAAACTATCCGAGCATAGAGGAAAAGAATCGCCGCCATGACTGGCACGCTATCCTTCGTCTCGACATTTGGCGCACACCTTACCGGAAAGTCCTGCTTGTGCTTCTGGGCTTCCACCTGGCTCAGTACCTTGCCCTTCCGCTTTTTGCACTCTACACCGTCAACGAATTGCATCTAACAGATGCTAATATCGGGATCGGCACGTCGCTCTTCTACCTGACTGTCTTGCTCGGTTCAACCCAGCTCAGCCGACTGGAACATAAAGTCGGGCATCACAAGCTGACCGGCTGGGGCGTGGTCGGGATGAGTATTTACCCGATTGCCATGGCTCTCTCGCATAACGCTTTCCATTATTATCTGCTCTCGATTGTCGGTGGGTTTGTTTGGGCGCTGGTCGCTGGAGCCTATGCCAACTATCTGCTCGAGCGAATCCCGGAAGACGACCGCCCCTCACATCTGGCATGGTACAACATTATTCTGAACTCGGCAGTGCTCTTCGGTTCACTGGCAGGCCCGTTCCTGGCTGGGTTCATAGGAATAGGTATGGCCTTGATCGCCTTTGGAACGCTGCGTTTACTGGCCGGGATTGCCATTTTGAAATGGGGGTAAATGGTTTGCTCTGGCTGATTACCATGTTACAATCTTCTGGAATTGGTTAATTATGCCTGAACATGTCAAATCTGTCGCCACAAACCGCAAAGCTGGTTTTGAATATTTCCTATTCGAGCGTTTTGAGGCCGGGCTCTCACTAAAGGGGAGTGAAATTAAATCCATTCGCGCTGGTCAGATAAGTTTGGCAGAAGCCTATGTTCGCGTAGATGACACCCGTGGTGCATTTCTAATGGAAGCACACATTGCCCCATATGAACAAGCCAACCGCTTCAACCATGACCCGAAACGGGCTCGCCGCTTGCTGCTCCATAAGAGGGAGATTCGCGAATTATGGGATGCTATTCGTCAGAAAGGTGTAACGATCGTCCCATTACGCGTCTATCTTAAAGATGGCCGCGCCAAGATTGAAATCGCCATCGCTAAGGGCAAAAAATTGCATGATAAACGCGAAGCCATTGCTAAGCGGGACGCTGAACGCGAATTGGATCGGGAAGCGCGCTAACACAGACTACTTTCACCCCACCCTCTCTATTTCAGTCCAAACGATGTTTTCTGTTCACATCGCTATTACTTATGTTTTATACGAACGAATGAAAACATCCACTATTTCCGGGTCGAAATAGATGCCCTTGTTTTGACGTATCTCTTCTATAGCGTCCTTGGCCATCATGCTGATATGATAGGGACGGTTTGTTGTCATGGCGTCGAAGGCGTCTACGATTGCCAGCAAACGTCCTTCGCGCGGAATCTTTTCACCGCTTAATCCCATCGGGTAACCGCTGCCGTTCCACCATTCATGGTGACAGAGAACATAAGGGATGGCTGCTTTCAAATGATCCACGCCTTCTAGCATCTTCGCCCCTGCTTCCGGGTGCTGACGCATTAGTTTCCATTCATCCTCGTCGAGAGGCCCGGTTTTTTTCAATACCCGGCTTGGAACAATGATTTTGCCGATATCATGTAAAATTGCCCCAAATTCCAGAATAACAATTTCCTCATTCGCCCAATCGAGCGCAAAGGCCAGGTTGAGAGCCAGGCGGCGAACACGTTCAAGATGTCCTGCTGTATAGGGGTCGCGGGCTTCAATGACATTTGCCAGCATGATCACCGTCTGCAAGTGGGCAGCGCGGGTATCAAACAGTTCGACCCTACGCCGCCTATCAAGGCGGGATCGCACAGCATTAATGAGCTCTGGTGCATCGAATGGCTTGAACAGGTAATCGTCCACACCCAACAAACGCGCCCGGCTGACATCTGCTCGTTCTGTTCGGGCACTAAGGAATAAAAACGGAACTGTCACGCCATTTGGCAGGACGCGAACTGACTCTAATAGTTCATAACCATCCATCACAGGCATCATAATATCCGAGATGATGAGGTCAGGTATAATATTCACAAAGAGATCAAGAGCCTTCTTCCCATTACTTGCCGGGTGGATTTCATAACCCTCTATCTCCAGGATGTTACGCATGACCTCCAGCAGCAGCGCGTCGTCTTCCACCAGCAGTATTTTACTCATCCAGTTCCTTTACCTTACCCAATGTATCAATATCATACCATCAACTTCATAAACTGGCAGTTCCCACCAGAGCCTGACCAAATGAGAGGCCTCCATCATTCGCCGGGACTTGATGATGAACATAGACCGCGAAACCATCCTTACTCAGACCTCGCACTGCTCTTTCAAGTAGTGCCATATTCTGCCAGACTCCTCCACTTAACGCGATTTCTTTCAAGCCAGTTTCACGCCTGATTTGACCGCACACCTCGGAAACCATCTCTGCTACTCCATTATGGAAACGCGCCGACAGGATAGGGATAGAGACTCCAGCGCGAATGTCTGTCAGCATGGCGATTATGGCCGGTCGGGCATCCACCGTTTCATTCTTGACCTCGAAACGGTACGCGCCCAATTCAGTTTTATCCAAGGCTGACTCGAATTCAATCGCCGCCTGCGCCTCGTAGTTGACTTCTTGCCTTACTCCCGCCAAAGCCGCGGCCACATCGAAAAGACGACCCATGCTGGAGGTCTGCTGAGTATTTAGACCGCGTTCCAACTGGATGCGAAGCGCCATACGTTCCTCGTAACAAAGTTCACGCACAGGGGCAAGTTCTTCATCCCAATCCAACCCCAGTGACCAAAGCAATGCAAGCGCCGTGCGTGCCGGATGTCTGATCGCTGTATCGCCACCTGGGAGAGGAAAATAAGCCAAATGGGATTTGCGCTCGTATTTGGAGTAATCTGCCACTAAGAACTCTCCACCCCAGATGGCCCCATCTTTGCCATAACCAGTCCCGTCGAACGCCACGCCAATGACCGGGTGGTTGCCATCCAGTCCGTTATCTGCCATGCAAGCCGCAATGTG
>CAIQQN010000293.1 GCA_903873975.1 uncultured Anaerolineales bacterium | reverse complement strand
CGCCCGCACACCCCCCTCCCTCCCCTTCTTATTGAGAAGTTACAATTGCATCTATTATAGCAAAGATTCGCATTTTTCCAATCTATAGAAAAATAATGCTCGACCTTATATCGAGCATTCTGTCAACTATTACGGCATGGAATGTCCCTTGTTACAAAGCAATTTCCTCGTAATGACACATTAAAGTCTATTTTTTCTTTAGCCGGACGTACGTGGCCGCACCGATGATGCCGAGGAATAATCCGGAGATTTGGGCAACATAGGACAGGAAATTCAAAGCATAACTCGACGCGAGCACCTGCAATACCATCAAAAAAGGGAGCACCCATCCCACCAGCATCAGCACAATCCCGATCAGGATCAGTTGGATTGGCTGCAAACGACTCATTGGTACAACCAGCAAGATACCTGGTGGTCGGCCTCCGGCAGGAACTCTGGCGGTTCCTTCACGTCACACGTTCCCTTGATCATCTTCGAGCAGCGTGGATGGAAACGGCAGCCCTCCGGCGGCTTGACCAAACTGGGCGGCTCTCCCGGCGGAACTTCCTTGAATGTCAGGGCGTTTTTCGCATCCGGGTCCGAGGTCCCGTTCAAGAGCGCCAGTGTATATGGGTGACACGGGTTGTTCAGCAATCTCGTCACCTTGGCCTTCTCCACCAACTGCCCCGCATACATTACAAAGATGCGCTCCGAGAAATAACTCACCGTGCTCAGGTCATGCGTGATGTAGATCACAGACAGGTTGTGCGTTTCCTGCAAGCCGCGCAGCAGTTTTAGAATCTCCACCCGCACAGACGCATCCAGCATTGATACCGGCTCATCTGCGACCACGAAGTTCGGTCCCATGATCATGGCGCGGGCGATCACCATCCGCTGTTGCTGTCCTCCGCTCAACATGTGTGGATACTTCCCCAGGAAGTCTTCGACCGGGAACATTTTTACTTCTTCCAGCACCTTGCGGGTGCGCTGCTGGCGTTCCTCCTTGCTCTTGATCCCGGCAATGATCATGGGCTCCTCCAGGATGCGCTGTACCGTCATGAACGGTGCCAGCGCCCCGTAGGGATCCTGCTGCACATAGCCCACATGCGAACGATACCAGCGCATGCCTTTGGTTCCCTTTTCTGTCAGGTCTTCGTTGTCAAAGATCACTTTCCCCTTGGTGGGTTTGTACAACCCCAGGATGGTCTTCATCAGGCTCGACTTTCCACACCCGCTCTCGCCCACAATGGCGATCGCCTCGCCGCGACCCAGATCAAAGCTCACTCCATCCACCGCCCGAACGTACCCGGCGCGTCCAAACCCGAACCGCCGCAGTTCAAACCATACCCGCAGATCTTGAATGGACAGCAACGGCCCGGTTTTATCTTTGCTCTGCTCGATTTTCTCGGCTTCCTTCGTTTTTTCTTCAGCGGACATGCCTCGCTCCTGTGTTTTCTAGTTATACAACCAGCACTTCACAGTCCGCCCGTCCTTCTCGATCACAGGCGGTTCCTGGTCGCACTTCCCGAAACGCTGCGGACAGCGCTCTGCAAACCGGCAGCCCTTGGGCGGGTTCACCAGACTGGGCGGTTGCCCTACAATGAACTCCAGATTCTTTTCCCCTCTCAGCCGCGGCACGCTGGCCATCAGCTTCTGCGCGTAGGGGTGCAGCGGGGCCGGGAAGAAGCGCATAGCATCACCCGTCTCCACTATCTGCCCGGCGTACATTATCGCCACCTCATCCGCCAGTTCGCTCGAGGTGGCAATGTCGTGGGTGATCAGGATAAAGCTCGTCCCCAATTCTTTTTTGATGCGTTTCAATACATTGAAGATATTGGCCTGGGTCAGCACATCCAGGGCCGAGGTTGGTTCGTCCAGGATGATCAGGCTCGGGGAGGTGATCAATGCCATTGCAATCGCCACCCGCTGCCGCATACCGCCGCTCAACTCGAACGGGTAACGGCTGATGAAATCTGCCGGCACTCCCACGTGCTGGAACATCTTCAGCGCCAATTGAAGTGCATCTCCTTTTTTCATCCCAAGGTGGATGATGGCTGGTTCCAAAATCTGATCCCCCACCCGCAGCACCGGGTTCAAGGCGTTCATGGCTGCCTGCGGCACCATCGAGATCGCCGCCCAACGCACGCTCAACCGGAACTCTTCATCCGCCATCGGCATCACATCTTTCCCGCCCAGGTAGACCTCCCCACTATATTTCTCCACATTCCTCGGCAGCAAGCGCAGGATGGCCTTGGCCAGCGTGGTCTTCCCGCAGCCGCTCTCTCCCAGCACCACCACTGCCCGGTTGTAATCCAAGTCAAGACTCACTCCATCCACCGCCTGCACCGGCCCATGCTGGGTCCGGAAATGGAGCACCAGATCTTTGATACGCAATAATTTCTTATCTGCCATAACTGCTACATTCCTCTCAGCCGGGGATTAAAGATCCGGTCCAGCGAAAAGCCCAGCAGCGCGAAGCCCAAACCCGTGAACATCAACAGCACCGCTGGCTCCAGGGTCCAGTAGTAATAGCCC
Organism: uncultured Anaerolineales bacterium; assembly: GCA_903873975.1. GTDB lineage: Bacteria > Chloroflexota > Anaerolineae > Anaerolineales > Villigracilaceae > UBA877. The sequence goes on along the minus strand of CAIQQN010000293.1, from coordinate 12,458 downwards.
TTGTACAGGGCGCCATTTTCCTCCGCATCGTTGATGATCTTGCCCCAGGTCGGCAGGGTCGGGTCGCCCAACCCCAGCACCGCCAGAGTGGCCTCCAAGAATACAAAGCTCGCCACTCCAGACACCAGCTGGGGGATCAACAAGGGGATCATGCGCGGGATCATGTACTGGAAGATGATCCTCATGTTGCTGGCTCCATAGGCGCGGGCTGCCTCAATGTACATGGACTCGCGCAATTGCAAAAAGATGGCCCGGTTTGCTTTGATGCCCCCGCCAAAGATGCTCAAAAGAATCGTGGCGCCCAGGATCGTCGTAATACTGCGGTTGAAGAATGTGCCGATCATGATCAAGATCGGCAGGAATGGCAGCACCATATTGACTTCGGTGATGCGCTGAATGACCTCGTCCACCCATCCGCCATACCATGCGCCAACGGCAGCAATGATCAGCGTCGCGATCGAGATGCCCAGGGAAGCCAGCAACCCAAAAGCCAGGGCCACCGGCGTTCCCCACAACAAGGCGACCATCAAGTCGCGGCGGTACATATCCGTCCCGGCCAGGCCATACACCATTCCATGGAAGACGAAATCGGCATTGATATCCGACCCCGCTTCAAAAGTGGTGCCGGTGATGACCAGTTGGTACTCCCCTTTCAAAGGCGTCAGCGTGGCAGCCTTCGGGTCCGAGAACAACCCCTGCATGACAAACTGTTGTTGTCCTCCGCCATAGCGGTTGACCAGCCGGTCCTGTTGGGAGAAGCGGATGTTCTCTTGAGTTTCCAGGCCGGTATCCGCAACCCGGATCTCCCGTCCATCAGGCGTGAAGAGGGAGATGGAGGCAAAGGGCATCTTGGCTTGATAGGTTGCCGCAAAGTAGACCATTAACTCCTGCGGGTATTCGTCAGCCTCAAAATCGAAAGTGTACGACATTTTGACTTCCGCGGTATCCCCAGAGCCGGGAGTGACCACCTTCTCCATACCGCCATCCGCGCTGTTTGCATGGAACGACACAGGTAATTTCTTGCTCCGGAAGAAATTGATCCAGGCGGGCGGCGCAAATCTTGGATTTGCATACCAGACCTCTTCACCGCCGCGCCAGAGTTCGATGGCTTTGTTGTAAGGGATGGCGATCATCGCATAAACAGCCACGGCTACCAACAACAGGACAGCCACCAGGCCGGCAATTGCGGAAGGGTAACGCAGGATTTCCCGGAAGGAATTTTTCAGGGTGTTCATGTTGATTGGCTCCCGCTTCCAATTTTGACCCTGGGGTCGACCAGGGCATAAACCAAGTCAAGCAGAAAGACGGTGATCGCCAGCAGGTAAGCGAAAATGATCGTATCCCCGACGATCACAGGAATGTCATAAAATCCGATGGCCTGGTATATCATTCGCCCGAGTCCCGGCCAGTTGAAGATCCTCTCGGTAACGATGGCGCCACCCCAGACGTAAATTAGCGTAAGGGCGAAGTTGGTAATGATGTTCGGCAGGGTCGGGCGTAAAATGTAACGCCGTTCGATGTCGCGGCTGGTCAGGCCCTTGGCTTTGGCCATATCCACGTAATCCTCACTGGAGTAGATCAGGAAGAACGTCCGCCAGCTGTAGATGCTCAGGAAGAATCCACTGAAGAACAGCGAAAAGGCCGGCAGGATGAGGTGCTTCAATACGCTCAGGGCATATAAGACCGGATTCTCGGGGGGCGGGGATGACACCATCCCTCCGAACGGCATGATCCTCAAGACGGCCGCGAAAATTAATATCATAAAGATGCCATAGAACCAACCCGGCGCAGAAGAAGTGGGGGTTAAGGCGATCACTAATTTGTCCCACCAACTGCCATACTGCCGGGAAAGGGAAAGCGCCAGGAAAAGGCTGCTGAAGAAGAGAAAGAGTTCCGCCGTGCCCATCAGCAGCAGCGTGGCAGGCAAACGCTCCAGGAGGATGAGGCGCACCGTTCTCGATCCGGTATCGCTGACCATGTTGAGGGCGTGCCCCAGGTTGAGTGACAGTGCACCAGTGAGGTAGCGGGCATTGCGCAGCGCCAGCGGTTGATCCAGACCGCGTCGTTTTATCTCCAGGGCGATCATCTGCTCTGTCATCGTCCTCTTCTGGTCCGTAGTCATGTTCCGGGCATTGGGCATGGCGGCTACCACTTGGGTGACGTTATATTCGATCTCTGCTCGCATCATCGTATCCACATATCCCCCCATGTTGGCGATCAGGATCGTCAAATAGATGGCGACCACAACGGTGACGAAAAGGATTACCAATCTTACACCCGTGTATTTCACCACGCGCATGAACGTGCTCGAAGCAAATGACTTCTTGATGACGATCTGAGACTCGGGCTGGGCTGCTGCTTCCATAATTTTCCTCACCAAATCCTTGATAAATAGGGGCAAGGGATTACCCTTGCCCCTATTTTATATCCTCTTCGATTCAGTCAGGCCAGGCTTAAGGCGCTGTAACGAACTGAACCGACTGGAATGTCGGAATAGCAACGAGATTCGAGACAACCGCAATCTCGAGCTTGTTGGAACCGGCTGCCAGCGCAGCGGTAACCGCCGCGGGGAGAACCACCTGATAGTTACCTTCTGAAATGAATGTGGCCAGGTCGGATTTCACGACCGCGCCGGTGGCATCATACAGCAGGTACTTCACCATCTTGATGTCAGCCGATGCGTACGGTTGACCGTTGAAGGTCACCGAGACATCGAAGGTCGCCGGGTCACCGATCTTCACCGAGCCAGCCGGCCCGGTAATATCGACAACGGAGATTTTGGGTTCGGCAAAGTTGGCCCAGCGGTCCGGCGTGTCGGGGAAGGCGGTGTAGTTCTGTAGGATGAGAGACTTCTCAACCAGGAAGGCCCTGTACAGATAGTACGGGCCTGTGCCAACCCAGAGATGACCACGGGCCGTGTAAAAGTTCTTCAGGGCGGTATAGTGAGAAACCGCCTCGTCTGCGGTGAGGTAGGCGCCCATGGTTGGGGCATACGGGATGGTCTTGGCTGCAATGGCCTGATCCAGGTACTTGGCCAGGATGGCCAGGGTCGGGCCACCCACGTAGCTGGTCTGTTCGAGGGTCAAGGCCGAGGATTTATCCGCTGAATAAGCGGTTTCGCCCGCAGCTTCGGCCATGTTGCCGATCGCAATATCATCCCAAGGCAGCTCGGCGTTCGTGCAGCAGCCGTAATTGGGCCACCAGGAGGAGATGTTCAGTTCGGCATCCGCGACGTAGTTATCAGAGTAGGTCTCGATTACCAGCGGGCTGGTCGAAACGATCTTCACGCCCTTGAAGGACGACATGAAGGAGTCAAAGAAAGGAATAGCCTGTTCGTCGTAAATGGCGCTCTCCGGCTTGGGGCGGTCGAAGAACTCGATCATGCTCATGACGAAGTCGGCTGCTGACAGCTTGCTGCCGTCATGCCAGGTGACCGTGTCAAACATGTTGGCCGGATAATAAACGACACTCTTGATCTTGGCGGTCTTGCCATCGCCGGCGGGAATGAACGTCTGCGTGGTGGCATCCCAGTCAGCCCAGGCATCCGCCGGGACAGCAATGCTGTCGGCGGTGGTCAGGGTGACCCAGTCTAGGGTCTTGAAGATCGGCAAGCCTTTTGTTATCGTCAATTCGGCCCTCTCGGCCCGCAGCGGCCATGCCAGGCCGGTGTACGGATCAGCCAGGAAGCCTGCGCCAGCCATGGCAGCTTGCGCACCGCCGTCCCAGACCCAGTTACTGCCAGCGACTGGGTTCCACGGCTCGGTGAAGAGGTCAGACTCACCCCACTTCAACGTACCGCCTTCCTGCCCGGCAAAGCGGGCGGTATAGAAGGAGATCTGGGTGGATTCAATACCAGCGGCCAGGTTGGCAGCGATCTGCACGTTGGTGTTGTAAGGAGCAAAACTTCTGGTATCAATGATGAAGACCTGTAGCGAATCCTGCAGGCCAAGGGCCAGGGCTTGCGCCATCATGGTCTTGCGCTGTTCAACGGTGGTGAAGTTGGCATTCTGAAGGTCATCGCCCAATTTCTGGAAAACGGGATCGGCCACGCTGGACAGGAAGGGCTGAATGCCCTGGCCGCTGTCGGGTAGGTACATCTGCTGGAACATACCTTTTTCATCGCGTTGGAGGCCGGTTGCACCCCAGCCGGCGGTGTAGACATTCCATTGGCACTCGACAGAGGTTCTCTGCCAGATCGGACCCGCCTCAGAGGACTTCTTGTACTGTCGGTCCACGATGAAACCAGCCTTCTCCAACTGGCTGGCGACGTAGTCACCCATCGGCTTGCGGGTGCCATCACCGTCGCGGCGGATGAGGAAGATCAGGGTGATCGGCTTGCCCTTGAAATTCCACTTGCCATCCACTTGCGTGACATCAGCAATGGTGTTCATCTCGGCTGCAATGTCCGCAATGGCCTTGGTTTCGTTAAAGGCATACTTGGCCTCCAGGCCGCGGGCAACGTCAGCCAGGTCGGCGTAATCAGGCCCGTTGGTCAAAATGGGGAAGAACTTGGGCAGACCGCCGCCGGCATAGATCTCCTGGTTGATGTAGTTGCGGTCATATAGCATGTTGGTGGCCTCGCGGATCTTGCGATCGGCGAAGGGGTTGAGCGTATTGGCATCTGTACACGGGGCACCCATATACATGATGTCGTAATAGGTGCCAAACGTGGGTGCATATTTCAACCCGGCCGCCTGAATGGACGCCAGTTGTGCTGAACCCAGGGCGTATGCAAATACGTCAATCGCGCCAGCCTGGATCTGGGTCACAGCCGAATCGCTCGACACGACTGAGAAGACGATCTGGTCCAGCCACCCGCCGTGGCGAGCTGGTGGTGTAGTAGGAACTGCAGTCGGCGGGATGGTCGGTACACCAGGGGTAGCGGTCGGGGTCGGACCGCAGGAGGCCAGCATCATGCTGAAAGCCACTAGCAGACCCACGACAATCATAATGCGATTTCGAGACATTGTCTTTCTCCTCCAAATAAGTTAGTTGAATAGGTTAGGGTGAATGGGTTGAGCAAATCAGGCAATTTGAGGTTATTCCCGAGAATCACCTCCTTCGCTTAAAAGATTTTAGTTCTGGAATTTGGTTAAAATACCAGAAGAGTTAAAGGAAGATTAACACAAGAAACTCAAAAAGTCAAGTGTGCCTCTTCTGACGCGCCAGGGCTTTCTCAATGTCGAAACATTCCATCGCTGTCCCGCCTCCTTGCCCAATTTCTCAGTGGAAAAGATGCGAAAACAGGGCTGCGGTGGGCGTGCGCGCTCTGCGACATCAAGTCGCAGAGCGCCATATCGACGACACGAGTCGTCGATTGTGTTGTCGGCGGACGGGGGTAGGGCTGAAAACTTGTACTTTGAGAAGGTCCTGTCTAACGCGCTGGGACGACCTGCCATAATCATGGCTGGCAGCCCGCGCCGCTGTCAAAGACCTCAATATTCCACAGGCTGCTGGCGGCAGTTGGGTCAAGGGAGAAATGGCACAGGTCGGCACGCGCCGCGGCCGTTTCAACCCGCCAGTAGAGCGGGATGACCGGCAGATCTTCCGCAAATATGGACTGGGCCTGGGCATACGCGGCGGCATGAGCCGGGTCATCCGGAAGGGATTGCTGGGATGCCAGACAGGCCGCCTCAAAGTCTGGATTAATGAATCCACTGACATTCGTACCCACCCAATTGTTCGCCGCGTTCGGAACCTCGGAACTGGTGTACCAGTCACAGGGTGTCTCAATTTCCGTACTGCCCATCGCGAACTCGGCTAGGTCGAAATTCCGGCCAAAAAGCACTCCGCCCGGGCCGGGTGCGTAAAGCGTATTCGCATCCAGGGTTTGCACATCGACTTTGATCCCACATTGCGCCAGGCTGGCTGTCAGGATGGTGCTCACCTGCTGGCGCTGGACAGCGTTGGTGGTGACGTAATTTACCTCGAATGGAGTCCCATTTGGAATGCCCGGCACGCCCCAGGCTTGGCGCGGGGTGGATGGGTCATGATCCACATCCTTCCACCCGGCCTGCTCTAGCAGTTGACCGGCGGCGGTCACATCGAAGGAATAGGTGGTCGCATTTGTATTGTAAAAGAGATTTCCCTGCGGCAGATAGGAATTCGGAACGGTACTGAGACCCGCAAGCACTGAATCCACCACTTGCTGGCGGTCGAGGCATAACGCCAAAGCCTGGCGCACCCGTGGTTCGCCGAAATAATCAACGCGGTCTTTCCCGGCATCCATGCCATTATCATAGGATGCCGGTTGGATGCCGAGTGCCAGCTCTTCCATCACCGGCGTTGTGGTGAACAAAGCCTGCAATTGGTTCTTTTCCGCCATCGAGCGCAGCAGTTCCACCTGCCCGTCCAAATGGATGCTGGGGTCGAGGATGTCACAGGTGCCGGCTAAAAGGTCGCTGATGGCTGTCCCGGGGTCCGGAACGAAGCGGAAAGTCAGGGTGTCAAACTTGGGCAGGCCCTCGCCGGCGCGGAAGTAGTGCGGGTTCTTCGTCAAGGTGATGTGGTCTCCAGCAACCCATTCTTGGATCACGTAAGCCCCCCAGCCGAGCGGGGTACGGGCAGACTGGTCGGTCTCGCCCAACTGGTCGATCGGGAATTGGCTCCACAGGTGTTTGGGAAGTGGCGGCCAGAAATTGGTGAAGTAGGTCGGGTCAATAAAGCCGGGTTTACCCCACCACTGAATGGTGGTCTCGTCTGCCGCCTCATAAGCCTGGGTGCGGTACACCAGATACCTGGAGCCGGAGGAAGCTGGGTCAGCCGCCACCCGGTAAGCGTAGGCCGAATCTTCGGCGGTCAGGGGTTCGCCATCCGACCAGGTGAGACCGGGTAGTAAACGAAAGGTGACCTGCATCTGGTCCATCTGGACTGCGGATTTGCCATCGTACGCAATAACGCACGCCTCGCTGGTACAGCCTGCCGGGCGGATCTTCACCCCCACCCCCAGCGTGACCGGCGTGCCGCTGGCGTCCACCACCTCGTCACCCACCGAGACTGATTTCGGGAAGAGTTGGGCGTCACCGTTCTTGATGCTCGGCAGACGCTGCAGGATCACTGCCTGATACCCATAGGAATTCGTGTCAATCGGCCCATCGTAGACCGCCGCCAGAACGCTGCGCGCCACCGATGACGGGTTGTTCACCGGGTACAGGCTGGCCGGTTCCTGCCCCAGGCAAATGGTCAACTTGCGCGGCGGCACAGGCACATGGGTGACCGTGAGAGTCGGCTTGGGCGTTGGGGTGGTGGGGGAGGGGGTTTTCTGGCCGCAGGCAACCAGAAGTGACAGCCCAAAGATCAGGCCACAAATTGGAATTATAGATCGGCGAAAGGACATAATGATCCTCATTGTCCCGTACCCCGTCCCGTGGGGGATTCGGGATGATATGCGAGAACCGGGACTACTGCGCAGGATTATACAACAGAGTGCCGCTTTCGTTGACAGTCCCTACCCCTGACGGTACAATGAAGTCGCAAGCGATCTCTCACAAAAAAGGAGACTCCCCTATGCTGAAAGAATTCAAAACCTTTATCATGCGCGGCAACGTGATGGACCTGGCCGTCGCTGTCATCATCGGCGGGGCATTCGGCAAGATTGTCTCGTCCCTGGTCAACGACATCCTCATGCCGTTGATCGGCCTGATCCTCGGCGGGGTCGATTTCAGCGGCCTGGCTTTCACCGTCGGCAGTGCCAAAGTTACATATGGCAATTTCATTAATAACATCATTGATTTCATTATCATCGCCCTGGTTATTTTCTTAATGATCAAGTTCATCGACAACCTGAAGAAAAAGCCCGCACCCGTGGTAGCCGAGCCAACCACCAAGGAATGCCCGCATTGCTTCACCACTATTCCGCTCAAAGCCACCCGCTGCCCGAACTGCACATCCCAACTTTAGTATAATATGGAAGAGAGCAGAGAGTAGAGAACAGTTTCATGTCCCTGCTCTCCACTTTCTAATCATCTGTTCTCTATTATCACCCCATGGATTTCCTCGACAAACTCAACCCTCAGCAGCGCCAGGCTGTGACGGCTGGCGCCGGCCCCGTTTTGGTGCTGGCCGGACCCGGGTCCGGGAAGACGCGCGTCCTGACCCAGCGCGTGGCTTATTTGATTGCTTCCGAGGGCGTGCGTCCGTACCAGATGCTGGCGGTCACGTTCACCAATAAAGCCGCCCGCGAAATGGGCAGCCGTCTCCGCGACATCCTGGGTGAATTGCCCGCCGACGGCCTGTGGCTGGGGACGTTCCATTCCATCTGCGCCAGGCTTCTACGCCGTGAAACGGAGCACCTGCCGTTTGATGCCAGTTTCGTCATCTATGATGAAGACGACCAGCAGCGCGTGGTCAAAGGGGCCATCCGTGACCTGAACCTGGACGAAAAAACGTATCGTCCACAATCAGTGCATGGCGCGATCTCACACGCCAAGAACGAGTTGATCTTCCCTGAAGATTATCCCACGCAGACCTACCGCGACGAGGTGGTCAAGCGTGTCTATAAGCGTTACCAGGAATTGTTGAAGCAAAACAACGCCGTTGACTTTGACGACCTGTTGTTGTGGACGGCGCATTTGCTCACCGAATTCCCCCTCGTGCGTGAGAAGTATGCCCAGCGATTCCATCACGTTCTGGTGGATGAATTTCAGGATACAAACTTTGCACAATATGTTTTATTGAAGCATCTGGCTTCGGTGCATAACAACATTTTTGTGGTTGGGGATCCGGATCAATCGGTGTACCGCTGGCGCGGTGCGGACTACCGCAATGTCCAGCGCTTTGAGCAGGATTTTCCCGATTGCCACACCATCCTGCTCGAACAGAACTACCGTTCCAGGCAGACCATCCTCGACGCCGCCATGGCCGTGATCGACCGCAATCCACACCGGCGCCGCAAGAGCCTGTTCACCGAGCGCGGCGCAGGCGAGAAACTCTTCTACTATGAAGCGCTGGATGATTACAGTGAGGCGGCCTTCGTGGTGGATACCATCGCCAGCCTGGTTGCCAGCCGGAGCTGTGAGCCAGGTGACTGCGCCGTGATGTACCGCACCAACGCCCAATCCCGCTTGCTGGAAGAAGCCTTCCTGCAAGCGCGTTTACCTTACCGGCTGGTGGGGGCGCAGCGCTTCTATGGACGGCGTGAAGTCAAAGACATCATTGCTTATCTGCGCCTGATTCACAACCCCGCCGACGAAATTTCGCTCGAGCGGGTCATCAACCTCCCCCCGCGCGGCATCGGCGACAAGACCATCCTGGCACTGCACACCGCCGCCCGCGCGGCCAATACCTCCCCGTCGGCGGTGCTGATGGATCTGGCCGGTGGCGATGCCTCTCCTTTTTGGCCGCAGTTTACTGGTCGCCTCGCGTCGCGCAGCCTCCCCGGAGCGAAGCGGAGGGGGTTGCCGCTGGCCGACTTCGGGGCGCTTCTGTCGAACTGGCGGGCCGAGGCGCCGCGTCTCACCGTCACTGAATTGTTTGATCTCATCACCAAAGACATCAATTATCAGGCATATATCGACGACGGCACAGACGAGGGTGCCGAGCGCTGGGAAAACGTCCAGGAGTTGCACCGGTTAACGGTCGAGTACGAAGACCGCACCTTGACTGATTTTCTCGAAAACGTGGCGCTCATCTCCGACCAGGACACCCTAGTCGAGGGCAAGAACGCCCCCACCCTGCTGACGCTGCACGCCGCCAAAGGCCTTGAATTCGGCGCGGTCTTCATCGTTGGCCTGGATGACGGCCTCCTGCCTCACAGCCGCTCGTTCGATGAACCCGAAGCGATGGAAGAGGAGCGCCGGTTGTTCTACGTGGGCATCACGCGTGCCAAAGACCGGCTCTACCTGCTGCGCGCCTTGCGCCGCGGTGGGCGCGGCTATACCGAGGAAACCATCCCCTCGCGCTATCTGGACGACATCCCGCCCGGGTTGCTCTCCGGGAAAGCACGCGCCGGGCGCTCCTCCCGCCTCCAGACTCCGGCGTGGCTGCGTTCGGACCCGGCCTCTGCCACCCTCCAGGAGGCTCATTTTCGTGCCGGCATGAGAGTCCAGCACCCCACCTGGGGCGAAGGGATCGTGCTCAACTCCCGCCTCCAGGACAATGACGAAACTTTGGACGTGGTTTTTGAATCAGTGGGGATCAAGCGGCTGGCGGCATGTCTCGCCAACCTGACAATTATGAAATAAAGCAACGGCACACAGGAAAGATGTCTCTGTGCCTTTTGCTTTTTATATGAGAAAATATGAAGGTTCAACCTCCCTTGGATTCATACCGTTGCGAGCAGCAAACGAAGGGAGTAATGGTATCTTGAAGATGAAAGGATTCCCATGCTGAAAAACCTCCCCTCCACCCCGCAAGCCCTCATCGCCTGGAACTGGAACGAGATCGAGCCGCACTACAACGACCTGACCGCCCGTCCGCTGACAAAGGGCACCGCCGAAGAATGGCTCACAGACTGGACGCGCCTCGGCGAGAAAATCGAGGAAATGTACGCGCGCCTCTCGGTCGCCACGTCTGTCAACACTGCCGATAAGGAAGCGGATGAACGCATGAACAAGTTCCTCAACAGCATCTTCCCCAACGCGATGGCCGCCGAACAGAAACTTAAGCAGAAACTGCTTGCCAGCAAACTGGAGCCGAAAGGCTTCGACATCCCGCTGCGCAACATGCGCGCCGAAGCGGACCTGTTCCGCGCCTCCAACCTGTCGCTGCTGGCTGACCAGCAAAAACTCGCTATTGAGTATGACAAGATCTACGGCGCGCAGACGGTCAAATGGGAAGGTAAAGAAATCACGCTGACGCGGCTTGCCATGAACTTCCACCAGCCCGACCGCCTCCGGCGCGAAAAAGCCTGGCATCTTAAAGCCGAGCGCCAGCTTGCCGATAGAAAAGCCATCAACGACCTGTGGCAAAAGTTCATGGAAGTGCGCCTCAAGATCGCGATGAACGCCGATAAACCATCTTACCGCGAGTACGCCTGGCAGCAGAGACTGCGCTTCGACTACACACCCGACGATTGCAAATCCTTCGCCCACGCCATCGAGCAGGTGGTTGTCCCGGCGGCGACTCGCATCTACCAGAAACGGAAGCAAGCCCTCGGTCTGGACACGCTCCGTCCGTGGGACCTGGTGAACGGCTGGTATTCGCGTCCCTCCCCGGCGGCTGGCATCCCGCAGCTCAAGCCGTTCGCTTCAATTGAAGAACTTAAGGCAAAGGTCTCGTCCATCTTCCACCACGTGGATCCAGTGCTGGGCGGTTACTTCGACAGCATGGTAGCCGAAGGTCTGACCGACCTCGATAACCGCAAGAACAAGGCTCCCGGCGCGTACTGCACCTCCTACACTTCCATCCGCAAGCCGTTCATTTTCGTCAACGCCGTCGGCATACACGAGGACGTGATGACCACCCTGCACGAATCCGGCCATTCCTTCCACATATTCGAGACGGCCAAAATCCCGTACATCCATCAACTGGCTGTGCCGATGGAATTCGCCGAGGTGGCCTCGATGGGCATGGAACTGCTGGCTTCACCCTATCTGACGAAAGAGAACGGCGGCTTCTACACCGATGCCGAGGCTGCCCGCGCCCGCATCGAGCATCTGGAAGGCATGCTCCTCTTCTGGCCCTTCATGGCTGTAGTGGATGCCTTCCAGCAGTGGGTCTACGAGAACCCGAAAGCGGGCGCGGACCCGTCAGCCTGCGACAAAAAATGGGCCGAACTGTGGGATCGTTTCATCCCCGGAGTGGATTGGACCGGGCTGGAGGAGGTCAAAGCCACCGGCTGGCATTGCAAACTGCATATCCACCAGGTACCGTTTTATTATGTAGAGTACGGCCTGGCGCAGTTAGGCGCGGTGCAAATCTTCGGCAATGCGCTTGCCAATCAGGCCGGGGCGGTGGCTGCCTACCGCAAAGCACTTTCACTGGGAGGGATGGTAACCATGCCGGAACTGTTCGCCGCCGCTGGCGCAAAATTCGGCTTTGACACTGCCACGGTCAAGAAAGCTGTGGATTTGATGGAAGACGTCATCGGGGAACTGGAGAAGAAAATATAAATTTGTCCAATTTTAGATATTTCGCTTGTTCTCGCATAAAATAGAGCCATGACCCAAACCCTGAAAATCGTCATCCCGACTGCCGGATGGGCCACGCGCATGCGTCCCCAAACCTGGTCCAAGCCCAAACCGCTGGTGAGCGTGGCTGGCAGGACCGTCCTCGACCATCTATTGGAGATGTTCCACAGCGTACCAGGCATTTCCCCTGCGGGGACGATATCGACTGGCTCAAGTCAGCGCCCCGATGCTGTTGAATACATCCTCATCCTTGGTCCGGGGCTGGGCGAGACCCAGATTCCGCCTTTTTTGCAGGAACATTACCCGGAATTAAAAACCCATTTCGTGCTCCAGCCGGTGATGCGCGGCCAATCGGACGCTTTGTGGCTGGCGCGCAAAGATCTGACCGGG
>CAIQQN010000292.1 GCA_903873975.1 uncultured Anaerolineales bacterium | reverse complement strand
GACCACATGCGGTATTAGCAGTCCTTTCGAACTGTTATCCCACACTTCGGGGCAGGTCACCAACGCGTTACGCACCCGTTCGCCACTAAGAAACCTCTGTATTGCTACAAAGGCTCTTCGTTCGACTTGCATGTATTAAGCACGCCGCCAGCGTTCATCCTGAGCCAGGATCAAACTCTCCGCAAAAAAATCACCCTTGCGGGTGTAAGTTACGGAATAGAACGACAGGCTTACTTCCTATCACTTTTCAGCTGTTAAGGTCCGGTAAACAAAGCGGGCTGCATTTTACCCGCAAGGCTCTCCACTGTCAAGTCCCAGAGAGACAAAATCGCCGATGTTTTAGTTCGACATCGGCTCGTCAGACTGCGAAACCTGTTGGTTTGTGTCTCTGACGTGAGACGTTGCTCTTTTGTCAACGATCTGTCCGTGTGGACGAGATCTGCGTGGGGGTCAATGTGCGTGTCTATTATACGCATTCGAAGTGAGTTGTCAAGGAATTCGTACCCCCAATTTGGATTCTTTAAGGTTCCGTCATCTCCTGCCGCCCGGATAGGGCTCGCAGCAGCGTGTTTTGGTCAGCATACTCCAGGTCACCGCCAACCGGCAGGCCGCGCGCCAACCGCGTCACACGCACACCCACCGCCCGCAAACGTGGACAGAGGTATTGCGCTGTAGCCTCCCCCTCCATGGAAGGGTTGGTCGCCAGGATGACTTCCTGCACGCCGCCGCGCTGGATGCGTTCCAGCAATGGTTTGATCTTCAAGTCATCCGGGCCAATGCCCTCAATAGGTGAGAGAACCCCTTGCAGGACGTGGTACTTCCCCCGGTACGCGCCAATGCGTTCCAGCGCCAGCACATCCAGTGGCTCCTCAACCACGCAGATAATCGCCCCGTCGCGTTGGCCGCTCTCGCAAATTTCACAGCGTTCGCGCCCAGCAGTGGTGATATTGAAACATTCCTGGCAAAAGGCGATCTTGGTTTTGAAGTCAGCCAATGCTTCAGCCAGTTGACCGGAGACTTCCTCCGGGGCGCGCAGGAGGTAGAAGGCCAGGCGGGAGGCCGTCTTCGGGCCGATGCCGGGGAGACGTTCAAGGGCAAAAACAAGGTTTTGAATGGGTTCGGGTAACATATTTTCGCTTGCAAGTTAGAACGGAAGCCCGCCTGCCAGCGGACCCATGGCTTGCTCCTGGAGTTCGCGCGACTTCTCCAGCGCCAGGTTGACTGCTGTCAACACCAGGTCCTGGAGCATTTCGGCATCCACGTCTTTTAGCAGAACCGGGTCAATCTCGACCGATTGGCATTTCTGGTCACCGGTCATCGTTACTTTGACCGCGCCGCCGCCCGCCGTGGCCATGACGGTTTCCTCAGCCAGATGCTCCTGCGCTTCGGCCATTTGCTGTTGGATGCGTTGGAGTTGTTGCATCATGCCACCCTGCCCTCCACCACCTGCAGGACGATTAAATCCTTTAGCCATAATTACTCCTGAATATCCACAATTTCGCCGCCGTGCTTGATGGCCGCGGCCACCATCCCGTCCGCCTTGACATCCGAAGGGGGAGACTGTTTGGCATTTGTGACCACACATTTTACCAGGAGTTCACCACCACATACTTTCGCAATTGCTTTCCGGGTAAGTTCCACCTGTTCTGGCGAATCCATTTTTGACCGAACCAGTTCGTTTGCAAATCCAATCACTAATACGCCATTTTTAACTTCCAACAGCCTGCAGGAATTAAGCAAGCCATCCAGCGACGGACTCTGCGGTTTGATCAGCGCTCGAATCTGTTTCCATGCTTTAACCAACTGATCAAGTGTAATGTTGCCAGATCCTTCAGCAGGCTCTTCGGCTTCTTTCGTGGGCTTGCTGACCGGTCTCTGCATTTTCGTTTCTACCGAGGGTTTGGTCTCTGGCTGGGATTCGGGCAGCTTGACTGTTGCGGGCATATCCATCAATTCAGCCAGCGCCAGTTCCAGCGGCAGGGACGGCTGCCAGCCGCCGCGCAGGTCGGTAGCAGCGATATTGAAGGTTTTGATCATACGCAGCACATCCGACAGGGAAAAAGCCTTGGCATATCTCTCGGCCTGGGCACGCGTATCCGTCGCCAGGTCCACCTGCGAGGCATTGTCCATCTGGACAAGCAGCAGCGCCCGCAGATAATCCACCACCTGACGCGCCAGCAGGCGCGGGTCGGTGCCGGAATCCAGGGCGGAGTGGATTGCATCCATACCGGCAGCAGGTTTCCGGTCCAGCACCGCGCTTACCAGCTCAATGACGGTTTGGCTGGTGGCTGTGCCAAGCACGGTCTGCGTCAGGCCAAGTGTGATTTCTTTTCCAGTGGAGGCCATTTGATCAAGCAGGGATATGGCGTCGCGCATTCCTCCCGCAGACTGGCGGGCGATAAGTGTCAGCGCTTCGGGTTCGGCTGTAAATTTCTCGTTGTTGACGATGTGCTGCAATTGACCCACAATATCATCCACCGGGAGGCGGCGGAATTCGTGACGCTGGCAGCGGGAGAGCACCGTCGCCGGGATTTTGTGCATCTCAGTTGTAGCCAAAATGAAGATGGCGTGGGCAGGCGGCTCCTCGAGAGTTTTCAGCAAGGCGTTGAAGGCCGCCGTGGAGAGCATGTGGACTTCGTCAATGATGTAAACTTTGTAGGTGCCCTGGTTGGGGGTGAAGTTGATTTTATCGCGCAGGTCACGCACGTCTTCAACAGAAGTATTGGAGGCAGCGTCAATTTCGATGAGGTCGAGGAAGCGGCCCTCGTTAACCGCCACACAGTAAGCGCACTCGTTGCATGGACGGGCCGCCAGGTCTT
>CAIQQN010000291.1 GCA_903873975.1 uncultured Anaerolineales bacterium | reverse complement strand
TTGATATGATCACCCATGTGAACCGGGACGCGGATAGTACGTCCCTGGTCAGCAATGGCGCGTGTCACGGCCTGGCGGATCCACCAAGTGGCATAGGTGCTGAATTTGTTACCACGGTGGTAGTCGAACTTCTTGGTGGCACGGATGAGGCCGATATTGCCCTCCTGGATCAGGTCAAGGAAGGGGACGCCGCGCCCCATATATTTCTTGGCGATACTGATCACCAGGCGTGAGTTGGCTGTAATAAGGTGCTCGCGGGCAGACCAACCGTCTTCGATGAATTTACGCAATTCGATCCGGCGGCGAAGGCTGACTTTACCGCCTGCCAGTTCTTTACGAGCCGTACATCCGTGCTCGATACGCTGGGCGAGTACGACTTCTTCTGTCGCTGTCAGCAGGGGGACGCGGCTGGCTTCTTTGAGATACAGACCGATGGTATCGCAGGAATCAATATTGGCGAGATAATCATCCAGCGAAAGTTCTGGCTCAGGCCCGGCCCCGGTTTTTTCCACAGCACCCAATTCATTCTCTGGAGATTCACTGGCAGGGGTGTCTTCTATGAAAGCAACTCCGGCGCTCAAGAGCGCCGAAAAAGCCTCCTCCAATTGCTCGATATCCTTTTCGGCTTCAGGGAAGACGTGCAGGATATCGTCAATGGTGACGTATTTCTTCTGCCGCCCCAACTCGATCAGCCGGGCGGTAGGGGAATATTCTTCTTCCACATCAATTAATAAACGGTTTTCCATTATATTTCCTACCAACATTAAATTTTTCAAAATTTCATAGAAATCCCCAAAGAACACCCTTGACGAAGAGCAATCATATCATTATTTTGGCGACCGGGACAATTGACTTGGGAATATTGCAAAGATAATAGAAAGGTGATGCGATTCCATTTCTTTTTACTACTTTGAGAAGGCCCGGAGTAGTACGACTACCGATTGATTCACTGCCTGAAAAACTGTACAATATGGTTAGTCAGTGCCCCTCTTACCGATCGTTCGCACAAGGGAGAAACCCCATGGACATCATCAAGGTAGCCGCAACATCCCGTACAGGTGCTGTAGCTGGGGCCATCGCGGGTGTAATCTGCGAACACAAACGGGCAGAAGTGCAGGCAATCGGAGCGGGGGCCGTGATTCAAGCTGTCAAGGCGCTCATACTGGCAACCGGTTATCTTAAGAAGGACGGAATCTTCGTAGTGGCGATTCCCGAGCGTGTGGAAGTGGAGATAGGGGATAAGGTTCGTACGGCTATCAAAATCGTGGTCGAGCCCCGCTAAGGTTTGCGCTCGATTCTTAGGGTATTGCATTACCCGGGGAAAGGCACAAGACGAAAAAAATACGAGAAATCATCTTCGGCGCCTCGTCCCTGGGGGTCTCCTACGGGGATGATACGCTCCGCGAAAGCCGCCTCGACCAGGCCTCGGCTAGTGCCGATGGCGATGGTCACGGATTAGGGAGGGGGAGAGCAGGACCCGGGCTGGAGATCGTTTTTTATCCGGCTTTCGGGCAATCTATTTCTCAAGCCAACCTATGACTGTTTGTTCCTGATCTGCCTCTACTGCAGCAGGTTCACTGACCACTTCTGAAAGGCTGCCTTGAATATGGGTTACGCAAAGGTTTTGCAAGCATGGGTATGCTATGTATTGTTCACTGGGAGAAATATTAACTTCCCAAACTGCTTCATTATAACCAATTGGAATTTCGATAAGATTCGATCCATCCAAAAGGACAGAATAGAGTTCCAAGGAATAATTGGTTTCATCATACTTTCGGGCGAACCCGATCAAACGGTTCGATCGTGGAAAATAAGAATAACTGAAGGGATCCGTCATAAATCCGGGCATCAACTCCAGCAGATATTGAAATAATGGGGCACTCAATTTATTAATGGTTATATCGTCAATATTCACGAGATAACAGCCGGTTGTATTGGTATAAGGCACTTCGGGAGTGACACTGGCCTCTCCTGCCGCTATGTCCATTAAGATTGTTTGGCTGTCAGGTGCCCAACTAATTTTTGTAATCCAATTGTCTTTGTATTCGTCCAGATCCATTCGACCGATTTCATCCCCGGAATCCAGGGCACGTACGACGAGAAAATTATCGGAAATATAGGTGATTTTCGTCCCGTCCGGGGATAAAACGAAATTGACAGGACGCTCGAAATCGAATAGCTTTTTATAATTATTTGTGCCATCCGTTGAGAGCTCATAAAGTGATCCCGCATCTTGATATGATGTATATTGATCCCTTGGAATCATCCGGGCGTATAGTTTTCCAGAGGTGGGAGAAGCAGCAACTATGTCGTGAATGGCAGTCTCACCCCCGCCAGATGTGTTTAAAATAAATATCGAAAGGGTTTCGTCTGAAAAAATTAAATTTGCGTTATGTTGTTCCACGGAATAACTGAATATATCCGTATGTTGACTAATATATTGGTAAAGCGGGATATTCTGTTGGTTGGCATCGTAGCCGCTCATGGAGTAGACAACTGTTTTAACGCCATAAACGACATACTCATGTTTGGGCTGAGAAAGGGCGGACGTCAGGCTGGGCGCAGGAACTGCAGAGGGTAAAGCAGTCAGTGTTTCTGCGGTAGTGGTCGCAATGGTATCGCTGTCAGATGGGGAGGCTGGCCGGTTGCCAACACATGAGACCAGCATGATCAATAGAAGCACTTTGGCAACAAGAATTAAACATTTATTCATAGAATATCCTTTGGTAAGATCGCACCAACAGTTTGGCTTCGCGAAGCACGCAGACAGGGTGCAGTGGCAACGATGAAACCCTTTTAACCGATAGTATTTACGCGCGAGGGTTGAGAGCTCACATCCTCTCACCCATAATGAACGACCAGTGGTTGTGGACGATCCGCCATTTGCCATCGATCCGCAGGTAGACTTCGCTGCAGTTCCAAGGTATTTTACTCGAAATGGAACCATCTGGCTTCAGTTGAGTAGAGAAGAAGCGGTATGTCAACACCGCCAGTTCTCCGCAAGCTTGAACCCTCGGGGAGATAAACTCCATGACATCATAGTGGATCTTCCCCTCCCGCTGCGCCAACTCGGCTCTCAGGGCATCCAGACCGTTCAAGCGCTGCGGCGTTCCCGTGTCAAAGTATGTAACGTCCGGGGCGTAGATCTCGATGAACCCCCACGGGTCTCCCTTGCGCCAGCGCTCCATCGCCGCTGATTCGAGCGCCATGACCTCGCCCATTACGCCCTCGTATCCCTGCTGCGACAACTGTACCGGAACAGGGACTTCCACGCTCCTTGGGAGTTTGTGCAGGACATAGGACCAATGGGTATGAACGATTCTCCAATGATCGTCCCGCCGAAAGTACACCTCCGTCGCGTTCCAGGGAGTTTGGCTCATGGTTGTCCCTTCCGGTGTGATGACTGAAGAGCGATAATTGTACGACAGCACCGCCGCATCCCCGGCGACGACAACCCTGGGAACGATGAATTCCGAACCCTGGTAACGGATCTTCCCCTCAAGCCGTTTCATATATGCCTTGAACTCCTCCAGGCCGAGGATGGGTGCAGTCAGGCCGGGATCCACGTAGGTCAACTCCTCGGCGCTGATTTCCACGAAACCCCAGGGATCCCCATTGCGCCATCGTTCCATGGCACTTTTCTCAAGAGAGAGGATAGTTTCTTTCATCGGTTCCACTCCTTGCTCACGCAACAGATCCAATCGCGGAGGAGGCCGCGTCCCCCGTAGGTGAACTTCAACAAGTCTGTCGGCGCGTTGGGATTCCACGTGGCCTTCCACGACGCTGCAATCGCCGCCAGCCCAGCACCAACCGGACGACGATCAACCCGAACAAAACCAGACCGCCGGCCCAAACTCCCTTTTTCGCTTCTATTTCCATAAAGCCAAATCAATCTTCAACATACGCATAAACGCCGCGGTAGGCGGGCGGGAGCTGACGGGCGAGGGACTCCATGATGAGACGCGTCCCCTCTTGCAGAGCATCCCGATCCCGGGATTGCTGCGGTAAAACGAACGGTTTCCCCACTTTCAGCGTGACCGGAGCCCGGCGTAACTTTTTCAGGTTGTTCTCGACGAGCCGGAACTCGCTGCCGGTAATGGTGACCGGTACTACCGGCACCCCGGCCCTGAGCGCCAGGAAAGCCGCCCCGTCTGTGCCCGCTTCCAGCATGCCGCTGACGGACTCGCGCCCCTCCGGGGCGATGATCATGCGCCGTCCTTGGCGAAACGCCTCCAGCGCGGCGGAAATAGCGCGCCGGTCCGGCTGGCCGCGGTGGACCCAGATAACGCCGAGCATGTCCGCCACCAGGCGGAGGACGGGGATGTCACGCAATTCAATTTTTACAATCACTTCGGGGAAATCCGGCAAAGCCGCCATCACCAGGACCGCATCGGGGTCACCCAGGTGATTGATAACCATCAGCGCCGGGCCGCGAGTGGGATAATTCTCCAGCCCGAGTATCGTCGTTTTGGTGCAAACGAAGACGACAACCCGGCACACGAGTTGGAAAAAACGCCGGAAGAGACGCCGGCCGCGGGTCAGGACAGGCAGGCGGGTCAGATCCGGGCGCCAGACTTCGCTAACGGGCTTCGGAGTTGGGGAGGATGACGCTACCGGTGTAAACACCGCGATATTCCTCGGGCAGCAATCCGGCGATGGTGCGCATCACCAGGTCGGCGTTGCGCTGACGGGAGAGGCGGCGCGCCTCGCCTTTTCCTTCCACCGGAGGCAAAAGGAAAGGCTTGCCGATGCGCATTTCCAGCGGAGGCCGCTGGCCTTTCGAGGCCTTATGCCAGTAATCGTCGGTTGTTCCAACTATGGCTACCGGGATAACCGGCAAACCGGACTGCTCGGCGAGATAGGCGATACCCGGCTTGGCGGGCTGCATGCCGGGTTTGTGCGAACGTTCACCCTCGGGTGCGATTAGCAATGGATATCCGGCGGCCAGAGCGGCAAGAACTTTGTCGAACACGCGGCGGTCATATTCGCCGCGATGAACGGGAATGCCGCCCCACAGGCGGGCAAGGATGTTCTGCCCTGGTCTGCTCCAGACATCAACCGCCCCCATCACTTCCAACTGCTCCGGCCAGAATACGCCGATAAACGGCGCTTCGTAGAGAGAGACATGGTTGATGGCAACGATGTACGGCTGGCGGCGCGGGACATACTTCCGGCCGGTGATCCTGACCGGCGACAGGATGTGGAAAAGCAGGCTCAAGACGACACGAATGAACGGGCGCGCTAACCAGCGCCTCCACCAGGCAAGGCGATATTCTTTCACCGGCATAATGCCTCCACCTTGGTAAAAACTTCGTCTGCGTTCAGCTTTTCAGAGTCGAGGATGACGGCATCCCCGGCCGGGCGCAATGGCGAGACAGCCCTGGTCGAGTCAATCTCGTCCCGTTTGCGAACCCCATCCAGGACCTGCCCGTAATCAGCCTGGCCGCCGCGCTGGAGGATCTCCTGGTATCGGCGGCGGGCACGTTCCTCAGCCGAGGCATCGAGGTAAATCTTCAGGTCGGCCTCAGGCAGGACCACCGTGCCGATATCACGTCCCACCATGATGACCCGCCCGCGTAGACCAATGCGCCGCTGCTGGGCAGCCAGCGCCTGACGCACTCCTCGGTAGGCCGAAACGGGTGAAACATTAGCTTCCACATCAGAGCGGCGTGTCTCCCAGGTGATGTCCACGCCATCGAGAAGAACGTCACAGGCACGGCCATCTTCCCTGGTTGGCGGGCGTATGTCAATCCGGGCAGTCTCAGCCAGGTTGGTAACAGCCGCCTCATCGTTTATTTCCAGGCCGCGTTGGAGAGCGCCCCAGGTGACAGCACGATACATGACGCCGGTATCGAAGAACAGGTATCCCAGAGAATCGGCCAGACGCCGTCCCAGGGTGGACTTGCCCGAGGCGGCCGGGCCGTCAATGGCGATGATGTTGGGGATAGGCATAGGGGTCAGGAATCAGGTAATTAGGAATCAAATAATCAGGGAGTGGGGAGACCCTGGCTGTCGAGCATCAGGTCAGATCGTACCCACAGGATCACTTCTCTACGCAACATGGACATCTGGCGGTAGACGAACCACTTCAACCAGTCCGAAGGGGTGGCATGATCCCAGTCTGCTACCTCGCTTAGCGGGAGGGCCTCGCCGCGATAATCCGCGGCCAGGCTCAACTGGTCGACCGATGAAATGACCATTTCAGGCGTGGCATCCGGGGCCAGCGCGCTGACATCCTGCACCTGCCAGTCGCGAAAAAGCCAATGAAGAGCTGGGGAGTCCACGCCGAGCACCGTCAGCGGCAACTGACCGGCATAGCCGGTATTCAAGTCCGAGATCTGGTTGGCAACTTTCAGCAGCACATCCACGCGACCAGTGCGCGGCTCCGGCTGCCAGAGTTCAACCGTCAGCGGCTCACGCACACCCGCCGCGCCGGTGCTCATGGCAAAAGTTAAAGCCGTCAGGGCGAGCACGGCGCTCCATACCCCGCCCAGGCGGGCCACTTTTGACGACCAGCCCGCCCCCACCAGCAGCAGGCTCAAGGCGATCAAGAGTACCACCGCAAGCAGCAGGTACAGACGCATACGCGCATCTTCGGTGCCCAAGTCCATCGTTGTAACATTTGCCAGGTCGAGCCAGCCAAAAACCAGCAGGGTGAGGACCAGCGTGATCACACCAGCCAATTCCCAGCGGTTGCAACCTTCAATATCGAAGTGATGACCCAGCTCGATGGCGGCCAAAGTCCAAAGGGGCAGGAGCGCCCAGGCCAGATCACTGGTCTGCTTGCCGGGATAGATGAACGCCAGCACCAGCGCCACCAGCGCCCAGACCCCCAAGAGGATGGAGCCAGAGTCCCGCTTTAGGATGCCGCGCACTGCGCCGGCAATACCAAATCCAAGCGGCAGGATCTCGTAAGCGGGCAAGGCCAGCAAGGGCCGCCAAAGCGGGACATCCGAAAGTGTCCACCAGCCGCGCAGGAATTCCACAAACGACATGACAAAAGCGGATAATCCTTTTGGAGAAAGGATGAACAAACTGCCCACCAAGAGCAAGGTTCCCAACCCCCAGGCGAGCGCACCCCGTATATCCTCCCAGCGGACGCTTCGACTTTCCTCAGCGCAAGCGCTTAGACTTTGCTCAGCCCGAGTGGAGGCGGGGTCCACGCCAATCTCTTCGCCAGCGGTCTCCTCCTCAGCCTGCGCGGGGACTTTCCTTCCGAACAGCAAGGTGAAAGCCCAGGTCAACGCCAGCCCGAGCAGACCAAACCAGACCGAAGGGCCAGAGAGCAGCGCCAGCCCGGCAAAGAAACCGGCTGCGAGGCGGCGCTTTTCCAGCCACACCAGCCCGGTCAGGACGAGGCAAGTGATCGCCAGCATCGGTCCGCCTGCCAGGTGTGACATCGCCACCAGGCCTGGGTCAAACGCCAGCCCAAAGGCCAGCACGATGGCTGGAATGCGTCCGAAGCGGCTGCGCAAAAACCACGGGGCAAGGACGAGCAAGCTGCCTGCCAGCGCTGGCCAGAAACGGGCCAGGAAATTCGTCGCGCTGAAAATGAAGAATGAAATAGCGGTCAGGTGAACGTAAGCCGGGTTGGGGCCGAGGGCGGGTTTCAAACCCTGGGCCACCCGCAAAGCCTGGAGCGCCCAGTCCGCTTCATAATCAGAGAGCGGCTGGGCGCCAAGGTGCAGGAAACGCAAGCCGACGGCAAGCCCAAGCGCCAGGGCGTAGAGGGCGTGTTCAAGAGTCAGGGGACGATTTTTCATTGGCGTTATTTTACTGCTTATTGCATAAATACGGGAACTTTGAACAAATCAGTGATTTACCAGACATCTTGCAACAGTCAGCAAAGGCTTGTAGAGGTTGCTCCCACGCCGCCGGAGGTGGGCACGGGAGCCCGTCATGGAGTTTTCTTCAAGACGGCAAACCTTTGTGCGCTTCGATCAGGTACTTTCTTGCTGAAAAAACCAGATCCTCCCCTTGTTCGAGCCGGCGTTGAAGTTTGAGCAAATCCTTTGCGTGTTTTTCCACCGAGAATCCGGGCACGAGCCAGGGAACGGCCTTCAAGTAGTAGACGATCGCGCCAACATCCGTAAATGATAACCGGCCCGACCATTCCTGTGTATTGATGATGGTCAGCCCCACCGCTTTCAAATGAGGCACATACTTGTCCAAAGTCGCATCGGGCCATTGGGGTCTGGCGCCAAACACCGCCAATAAGTCGTACGCCCACAACCCATGCACTTGCTGGGTGAGGAATGTCCCGCCCGAGGCCAGAATCCGGGCCACTTCCTTTGCATTGAAGCCAGAATGACGGTTCAGGACGAGGTCAAACTCGCCATCAGTAAAAGGCATCAACCCATCGTCAGCCAGGCGCACATCCACAACCTGAACACCAAAGGGAGACAGACGTTCCGTTGCCAATCTGATATTGGGCGGATATTCTTCCGTTGCCACAACTTTTTTTGGCCATTCTGGTCGTAATTTCAGAAATCGCTCACCGCCTCCTGTACCCAGGTCAATCACAGATGAAGACTTGCACATCAGTTCCGCAGCCCGTGAAGAATAAGACCAGGGAGCCTGCTCTTCCAACATCCGGCCATCCAGGTGAGAAAAATCCCATCCAGAGAAGGGGTGATGCTCCTCACGCTTCCAGGTTTCAATAAACTCGTTCGGATTCATATGGGTATTGCCTTCAAGGAGACGGACATGAGAGCCCGTCCAACAGAGATTTGATCGGCTATCAGCACTTATGAATGACCAGCTACCAACTTGCAAGCAGAGACCTACGGTCAAAACCCGGGCGGGGTCAGGTCCGCTTCGGGGATGCTACGCGAAGACCCTCGCCCAGCCCAGAACCGGAACACTCCACTACGCCAAAGTCTGGTCCCCTTCGGAGATGATGAGACTTCGGACTCCGAAATATCCAACACACTTATGGTACTTCGTATATCGTCACCTGCCCCTGTTGAAAGACAGGCGTGAGGTGCTGCTGGAATTTGCTTTCGTTGAGATGATAAGTTTTCCGCTCCAGCGTGCCGACAAAGACATAACGAATCCCATACTTGGAGAGGATGGCCTGGGCTTCCTCCCAACTGGAGGTCTCATATAGAAGGCGAATATCATCCAGACGGGTACCTTGCGGCTCATAGGTACCGCGCCATTGACCTTCGTGCATCGGCCAACCCAGGACGGTCGGCAGTCCACTGTAAATGGAGATATGGGCCCAGTCGGAGTAACTGGCGTCAGACTTGGTAGCCTCGACGATAACGCCATAGGGTGCAGTGCGCAGCCAGGCTACGGCGGCCATATCGTCGGGGTAGGCTGGGACAAAGAAGGCGCCCCCGTCCAGGGTCCAGACTTGTGCGGCGGTCTGCCACGGATGCGGGTCCCCGGCCGTGCGCGCAACTTTCAGGTTTTGATCGAGGGCAGGGATCTGGAAATCATTGGTCTTGGTAAGCAAGCCAAGAACCGGATAGACCAGCGCCATGAACAGAACCAGCGCCAGGCCAATCCGGTAAACCCAATTCCAAGCGCCGCGCAGGTTTTGCAGCATTACTGCCACCCCAAACGCTGCCACCAGGCTCCACAACATCCAGGCCTGATAATAGAACTTGAAGATGGTGTTCATGCGGTTGTTGAACTGGTCGCGCAGGAAAACGAATTCGGGAGCCAGCACAAGCAGCGCACCGAGGATAATAAGAAGAAGGATGAAAGGTGAAAGATGATTTACAGAAGTTGAAGCATTTTCCTCTTTTTCTTCAACCATCACTATTTCCTGCCTGCCCCTGACCGACTTTACAAGAAATGCCAGAGCCGAACCGAGCAGAGCAAGCAGCGTCAGCAGACCGCCAATATAAGAGAAGCGGCGGAGGGTAGCCGCTGAGAAATACAACGCCGCGCTCAGGATGCCCTCGTCGGCCAGATAACCTGTTACAAAATCGGGCATCTTTAGTTTTGCCAGCAAACCTAGCAGCCAGGAGAAAATCCACAGGAGCAAAGCCAGAATTGAGGCCAGGCCAAAACCGAGCTTCCAATTAGCGGGGCGCTTTTCATGGCGCCAGAGATAGACCAGGTAAGCAAACATCGCCAGGAACAATGGGCCAAACATGACCCATAGCTGGACGCCGCGGGTTGGGTATTCCAGGTTGGGCAGGATACCGCCCGCCTGGGACGAGAAGCCCACGTAGAACGGCAGGTAGAGCAGGATCGCCAGCAGACCAAGCGACACGCCCAGAGCAATAACATCCTCCAGCCGTTTCCAGGCCCAGCCGGATTCCAGCGCCCGTACCAGGGCGTACGCACCCACCAGCAGGGCAAAACCAACCAGGATATCCCAGATGTTCAGGAAGGCCAGACCGCCCAGAACCAGCCCACCGAAGAACAGGCCCAGCGGGCGGAGAGGCAGCCGGTAGAAGCCCAGGTTCGTTTCCCCCTTCCAGCCGCCCAGGAACAGGTTAAGCGCCACCCCCACCGCCAGTAACCCGAATGGCATCGCCAGCACGTGCGGGTGCAGGTCGCCCAGCAAATATGAAAAAAATGGGAATTCGTCGATCATCTCTTTATATAAATTCGCCAGGTTGTAATCCGCGACCACGCGCGAGGCGCGCCACCACCAATAATACCGTTCGGGCATCAACGTCAATGGTTTGACAGGCGCCTGGTTCAGGTTCAGAATTCCCAGCCAGTTCCAGAAAGAGGAGGTCGCAGTACCATCTGCGTTAAATTTCCAGAACAAGCCAAGGCTATGAAGAACATCAAGAAAACCTTCGAAGTTGCTGACGATCAACAGGAAGAATGGGCCAAGCAACGGCAGGCTCGTCAACGGGCGGCGTCCGGCGGGCGACGGGTGATCCTTCCGCCAGGCGGCCAACAGGTTATAGAGCACACCATACGCCCCCACCGCACTCAAGGCGAACACCAGCGACAGCATCAGGTTGAAAGCCACACTGCCCAGCGTCCCGGTTGCTTTGGCGAGCATGGCCGTCATCACATAACCAAAGTAATAATACGAGATGGCGTAGCCTGAAAGCCATGGGTCGTGCGGCGGGAAAGTCGGTGAGTGCAGGATGGCGTTAATGAAAGCCAATTCCATCGGTTTTTCGGTGCCGACGATCTCCGGGTTCCCGGCGCGGACAAAAGCCCAGACAATAAAGGCCAGGAAGAACAGGACTTCAACCGTTACAATTACACGACCATTGGATCCAATCCACTCCCCCAGCAACTTGCGCGTCTCCTTCCGCAGCAAAACGGACCCGGAAACTGCCCCCAAAACCACCAGTCCCAGCAACAACCCACCGCCATCATTCTGGACGATCCCCAGGGAGGCCATCAACCAGAAGGCGTAACCCCACACCAGCAACCCGAAGGCACGCGCCAGGCTGAAGCCCCGGTCGGCAAGCGCGGGGAAAAGACGAAAAGCCAGCGGGAAGGTCAACCAGCCAAGGAAAGTGACAAGGAGATACCAGAGGAAGAACTGGAGCATGGCAAATGTCAAATCGTAAATGGTTAATGGTTAATAGAAAGGGAAACGGGTAAATGAAATTTCCCATCAGTGCCCGGCTCGAAGTCGAGCACACGTAAGACGGCTTCCAGGTTGAGCGGACCGTAGATGTGGGGGAACAACTCACCGGCTTCATCCGTGCCCACCTCCCAGCGAACCTGAGACGTGAGCCGTGACGGGTCAACCACCAGGATCACCAGTCCGTGCTGATTTGCAAAGTAACTATCGGCTACGCGCAGGATTTGGTTCGTTTTGGAACAATGGATGAAACCATCGCTCATCAATGAATTGGCAGAATACACGCCGTACTTTCGCGCGGCAGACCAGGAGGCCTGTGAGGTGATGTGATAGATGAGTTCGGTCACGGTGTGCCCTCACCCCCTGCGGGGACTTCATATATTACCGTCTGCCCATCGCGGTAGACTTCATTCCAGAGCGTCCCATTCTGTTGATCGAATTTGAGCAAACCATCGGGATCTCCCACATGGACAGGCCCATTCGGGGCATCGGGAGCATATTTGGCGCGTTCCAACTGGCCGACGATGATGTACCGGACGTTGTACTTGCGCAGGAAGTCGCGCGCCGCGGCGAGGTCAGTGGTCGCATAGAATGCATCCACTTCCTTGCCGCGCGCCATCACATCGGCCGAACCCAGGACGCGCTGCTGCATCTCGTGCCATTCCCAGCCGACCACATCAGGCAAGCCGGTATAGATTGAAAAACGTCCCAGCCAGGCATACTGGACTCCGGCAGGCGCAGCCTCCACAATGACGGGAGAACCCTGGACATTATTCTGCATCCAGCAAATGGCGCGGTAATCTTCGCTCAAGTCCATATCCACACCAAACTCTGAATAGTGGGCATAGACCATGTAGGTCATGCTGTCAAGGGTGTGCGGGGCAGCCGACGACAGACGGTCATTAACTTTGGCGATCCCATAAATAAACAGGAAAAGTGCCGCGCCGGTAACCAACAGGGTGGCGATCGCCAACCAGAAAGTCCGCCAAGCGGGCAGCCACTTACGGAATTCAGCCAGCAGCCAGTTGAAAGCAGCAGCTGCACTCACGCCCAGTAAAACCCATGCCTGCATGTAGAATTTAAAGACCGTATTCTGACGTCCAATGTCACCTTTGACCACTAGGATCTCCACGACCATGGTGATCACCAGGGCGGTCCCCACCATAAACAGGACCAACCTCTTGGTATCCGGGAGACCCGGGCGCAAGATAAGCACTCCGGCCCATGCTACCAAGGGCAAGGCCAGCCAGAGGATGGTGACCCCTTTCCACGAGGACTGCAGAGTCGAACTCATAGCCCAGACCTGCTGGAGGACCAGCAGCAGGAACAGGAAAACCACTCCCCCGATAATCAAATCCCGGTACGGTCTCAATTTACGCAGGGAGGAGACCGGTGTGGCAGCCATCCATTCGCGCGTCTCCCAGACCATCCACGAGACAATAAAGAACAAGAATACACCCCAGTGAACGAGATAGGATGAAATATCCGAGCGGTTGCCTTTCCAGGCATCAAAAGAGTTATAGGCCTGTCCAAACCAGTGAGTGAACGGCTGGTAGAACAGGAACGAGAGACCAGTCAGAAGGGCTACCGCACCCACCACACAGGACAGTCGCTTGACCCATTTAGGCAGGTTAATGGGAAAGCGATCGGTATCAACGTAGTGCCAAATGACATACGCCAGCACGATACAGGCCAGCAGCAAATATGTGTAAAAATCCCAGGTGTTGGCGGGCTTAAGGGCACCGATTACCAATCCGCCAAGGATAAAAGCCACAGCGGTATCCAGATGGCTCTTCCATTTTGCTTTGGCCAGCACGACAGATAGCACCCAGGCAATTGCCAGTACCGTCACTCCCAGAGCCATCATATGAGCATGCAGGTCGGACCACAAGAAGCTGGCAAGTGGAAACTCGGTAATAGGACCGCCAGAGGCCGCGGGCAGGACGCGGGTAGCCCCCCAATACAATTCACGCGCATTTCTGATCGTGGTATCCAGATTTTGACCGGCCATGGTAAGGAAGAATCCTTTGATGGTCCACCAGAGACGCACAAAGATACTTGCCTTGTCCACGGCACTGCCCGGGGTAATAATGCAATCATGGATACCGATGCCTCCAAGCTGACCAGCGGGGGCTGCAATGCACATGAAACTCCGGATAAACAAACGGACAATGGCAAGGTTGCCCAGCAAGACAAGGACGGCTGAACCGGTCATCCCCGCTATGAAAGCCCTTTGGCTAAAGAAGGACTTCCAGGTCAGTTTTCCATCCTGCAGCCCACCCGCCACCAAGTTCCAGGCCACCGAGAATCCCCCCAACGCCAGACAGGCGAACAGAGTGGGCAAAATGAAGTTATAGGCAATCGAAGGCACAACGCCGAGCAGCTTGACCGGCGTGCCGACGATCACGTAGCCGTAATAGTAATAGTTGATATAGCCGCCTGCGAACCACGGGTCATAGGGCGGAAAGGTGGTGCTCTTCAGGATGGCATTGAAAAAAGCGAACTCCATTGGGCGTTCACCGCCATTCGGGTCATGCCAGAGATCCGGGTTGCCCAAGCGGATTAACAAGTCGAGCAGGAAGAAGGCCAGGAACAAGCCTTCAACGGTCAGGAAATATTTCTTCTTCGTCTGCCATTCCTGCTTAAGCTCCTGGCGCTGGCGATAAGCCAGCAACGCGCCTATTAGCGCGATCAACCCCAAGGCGATGCCGATAGTAAGCTTGCTGTAAGAGACGCCGAACGATCCGGCAATCCAGGAGAACCAAGCCCATATCACCAAGCCCGCTATGCGTGCCAATGGGTAGCCACGGTCGGGCAAACCAGGGAGAGTCGTTCGTACTATCGGATAGGCGAACAAACCCACCAAGAACATCACCAGGTACCAGAGCACCAAACCGAGGCCAGGAACCTTGTTTTGAAAGGCGTTCCAATCGAACAATTGTGACCATGTGCCGCCCGCCTGCTGGACCGCCAACTGGTCGGCGGGGAGCATCAGGCTCTTGTAGGTGTCAGCCTGGCCGGGTGTCAAGTGGATGGCCTGGCTGTAGTCCACTTTCCCGAGTATGGACTGTACTATGCCGGGGTCGTACGCAGCATTCTTCTTGAAGATCAATACTTTCGGATGGTCGTAAAAGGTAAAGGCCTCTTCGGCGGACTCGTCATTAATAACTAGAGGGCCAATGGTCGGGTAGGATTCGAAGACGGCAACCAGGTCGAAGTCCAGAGTTCCATGGAACATACCCGGTTTGGCCGTCTCGTAGCACCAGATGATATTCTTATCGGCCGGGCAGCCGATCAATTGACGGTAGTACTCAGTGGTCAAGGGATAGCGTTCGGGCAGGCGGGTAATCTGGGCATACTGGTGGTTGGTGGGGATGAAGATGTAATCCGCCTGGTCAAGCACACTCTGGAAGTTGACCAGTTTGGCGTCATTATCGTCCCAGTAGACCTGCAAATACAAGCCGCCGGGGTAGATGCCGCCAAATGCGTCATAGTTAGCGATTCGGAAGGGCAAAGGCCAGTCGTAATCTGTTTCGTTGGCCACCGAGGAGCCAACCAGGGCTAGCACACCACCGGTGGTCTGGATCTGAAGGTAATAGGTAAATCCCCTTTGGAGGCTGACAGGATGATCAAGCGTCAACGTGACCGGCAGCCCGCGCTTATCTCCAGTGGGGGTAAAGCTTGCTGTCACGGACAGATCGGCCAGCACTTCCTGCGACTGAGGATCGGATGCAGTGGAGAGAATCACACGCAGGGTTTGCACGCCGGAAGCGGAAGGATCGGCTACATGGGCGAGCAGGATCGAGGTCAACACACCATCGTTTTGTGAAACAAAAACCGCCTGGTAGGGTATGCCGGTTTGGATGATCGCACCGGTGGTAAACGGCAGCGGTTGATTATAGATAGTTCCACCTGCAGTTTGGACCTGCAAATTGATCGGGCCGGGAACATTCTGGTAGATCCAGTTCGAGGCGGCGATGCGGGGCTCCGGGCAGACATAGATGCGGGTGAAAGCATAGGCCCAGGCGCCAGTCAGAGCCAGCACGACCATGCCTAGGACCACCGACGATAGGCGAAGAATCACGGACCTTCGTCCTTTGGCAGCCACCTGCCGTCCCTTGTCCCACAACCAGCCAACCAGCCAGGCTGCCATCATCGCCAGCAGCGGATAGCTGGGCAATTGGTAGCGCATGGTGGGGTTATATTGCAACGACTGCCAAGTAAAATAAATCGCCGTCCAGCTCCAGAGAAGGATGTGCTGCCGCCACTCACCTTTCAACATGCACCAGCCCATCCATAGGAACCCTGCCCAGGCCAGGATACCGAGCGGCAGGCCAAGCCCCCAGACGGTCAGGTTCTGGAAGGAGTAGAGGTGATTGCGCCGCGCCCATTGCAGGTTCCAAGGAATGTCATTATTGGGGGTTGCCTGGCCGCGCTGCTCACGAATGTTCGCCAGCCATTGCGGGTCGAGACGCAATCCGTTGAAGGCGTATGGCTGGAAAACCCGGAAAGCCAGCACCGATACAACAGCACCGATGATCAGGAAAATGAATGCCCTGGACAGGAAATCCTGGAAGCGCGTCCGTCCGGTTCCCTGCGAGGCAGTATTAGCGGGATTCAATCGGGAGTACCGAACAACCAGTGCAACCGGCAGGGTTACCGCGATAGCAACTGCGTTGATCTTTGAGCCTACAGCCATCCCCAGAGCGATCCCGTAGCCAATCGAGAGCAAGGTGAGCGGATCGCGCACCAACTCCGACAGGTATTGCAGAAGCCTTGAGCCCAGTGACTGTTCTTGCGTTTCGTCATCATCTTCTTCCTCATCTTCTACGGCGATAGACAGCTTCGTGGGAACCGGCCTCCCCTCCTCTGTCGCAATCAGTACAGCAAAATACAATGTCAGGAACATGAAGAAGACAGCGAAGTTATCAGTGGTATAAAAATGAGACTGCTGTATCTGCTCGACAGCAACGGCGGAGAACGCCGAGGCCAGCAGGGCCACGCGCGAACCGTAAATCCGTTTCACGATCAGGTACAGGAGGAGGATCGTGCCCAAGTCCATCACCCCGGAGAGATAGCGCCCGAACAGGGTCAAGTGATCCATCTGCTTAAGCAAGACAGCCAGATAACGCGTCAAGATGACCGGCAGGTCACCATAAACATAGAAGGAAAAACCGCGGTTGTGGGGATTCAAAGGCGAGCAGTTGGTATCGAAATATCCACCCCAGGCTTTGCAATCCGGATAAGCTTCCGCCGAGATCGCCCGCCAGTTTTGAGCTGCCTGCGTGGGAGGTATCCCTAGTTGATCCTGGGGAGTTCCGACCGGCTGGATCCCGAGGGTCACTGATGAAAGGAAATCCTCATCCGGATGCTGGATGTTGAGCTCACCCCAGTCCGCGCCAGTGAAGCGGAAATATGCGGCAGCCAGCAGGACGCCGATGAATAACAAGTCATATACCCAATCCCATTTTTTTTGGGCGGGGGTCTTTTCCACATTATTCATCCAGGTAACTCCACGCCAGTCAGTTCGCTGGCGGTACAAAAAATATCAGGAAATCCTTCCCAGCATCGATAACCGCTGAGTGGAATGTACTCAAAACACCTTGAGGATACAACTGTTTCAATAAAGCCAAATTGGCATCATCCTCAGGCTTGAGAATGAACAACTTGGCAGCGCTTATATTCAGTGTGTTGTTGAAATCTTGCGGCCAGAGGGCAAAATCCTTGGTTGGCAACCCCAACCAGTCCCCTTCCAAACGGGTATCCACCCAATAGGGATAGGGGACGATCCAGGCATCGTCGACCGTCCCATAAACCTGATCGAACTGCCGGATGACATCAGCGATCTCAGAGGTATTCCAGGCGCCTAAGCGGAATTCGGTGGCGTACTGGTTGAAGACCAGGTCGTAATTATTGTAAGAAGACCATCCTGCCAGGCCGAGTATCACGATCCAAACCAGGGCTGTCCCAACCAGGCGGTTCCGGCGCGCCTCAATGCCTTTTAGCAATCCATCCAAGGCAATCGCCAAGATCAGGAAGGCCGGGATGAAAGCAGCGGCTGGCCGGTTCAGGGACGGGTTTTCACCTGGAAAAGCCAGCGACAAGGTCGAGGGAAGCTGTAAAAGTGGGATGGACACCAGAAGGAATAGGTCCAACCAGTGTCGCTGGCGTAAATATCTTATGAGGACCAGTACCGCACCAATCAGGAACAAGGCCGCCGAGACGACATCGAATGCCGGGCGGCCCGGGATGGAATGGACCCAGATACCGCCGTTATCCAAATTGAACATGCGCAGACAGTTCCAGGTGTTCGAGAGCAGGACCTGCCACCAGAGTCCCGGAAGCGGCTGTTCCGACGAGCCGATGCGACTGAGGGCACGCATCGAGAACATCTCCGGGTTCTCCTGCCAGTAACGGGCCAACGGCAGAAACACAACCAGTGACACAAGAGCCAGAATGGACAGCCAGATAATGGTCTGCTTGCGGCTGCCTTTGGACTGGGCATGCAGCAGGTATAACCCGACCGCAATCACCACCACGAACGGCATAATGCGGAAAGTGCTGTATCCGTGCAAGCCAAAGCCCAGGAACAAGCCGGAGACGATAAAGTCGTTGCGGCTGCGTGTCCGCAGGCCGCGCAGGAGATAATAAAGCGTGGGAGCCGCAAACAACGGATAGAGCGGGAAGCGCAGTCCCACCCGGCTGATAACATTCGGCCAGTAGGCAATCCCGGCAAAGAATACCGCCAGCAGGCCAATCCGCCTGCCGCCGAACTCCTTGCCTAGCAGGTACATGTAAGGCAGAGTTGCCAACCCACAGAAGACCGTCCCGATCTTCAGGCTCAGGAACGACAGCCCCGTGCCAAAGATCCAAGAGACAACCAGAGTGAGATACATCTGGATGGCTTCGCGGCCGGTGTTGCGCGGGAAGAAGATGTGTGTCTGGCCCTGGGAAACGTCATAAACATCCAGAAGCTTTTCAGCGTGGTCGCTGAATGGTTCAGCCGGGACTCCCCCAATATTGTATACGCGGAAGAAAACAACAATGGCTACCACCGCCAGCACGAGCAGAGTCCAGCGGGTGACTTTTAACTGCCAACTATCGCGACTGAAAAAATCCTTCACTCGCGGCCAGACCGGAGACCGTTTTTCACGCGGCAACCAGAAACCCCAGACAAAGGTTATTATCGCCAGAACCCATAACGTTACATTCAATCGCGTGAACAGGTTGTTATTGAGGGTAAGGAAAGCCGCCACTGACAACCCGACCCCCAAAATAAGCGGAAGCCGGCGCACCCGCAGTGTATCAGACCCGGTACCTATTTCCAGGGAAGGAGCGAGAATCCACTCCTTGCGCAGGTAGGCCAGGATAAGCCAGGCGAGGCCAAATCCATAGAGCACCAGCCCAATGACAACGGCCCGATTTGGAGTAGGCTCAAAAGCTCTCTGTCCAAGGAGAGCAAGGGAAAGAGCGAGCATCGAACGCCAGGGAAAACGGTAGGGTTGGGAATCTTTTGCCAAAGGCCGGTTCGCGGCAGCGAGATTCTTGCTCCGTATAGCAATTGGCTCGTCTGGCTCTGCCTGGGAGGCAGTCAGGTCGTCCTTCGTGGATGCCTTCCCCTCCTGTGATCCAGTCGCAACGGAAATTTGATTTTTTTCGCTGCGCTCCCAGAATTTCAGCTTGGCCTTTAGATAGTCGAGCAGGCTTTGTTCATCATTCGTAGGCATTTGTTCTCTCATTATTTAGTGACGTGTGGCCATCGATCGTATTTTACGTACCTCTTTCGCCATACGGGGTTGCAATGATCTTTATTAACTACTGACAGGTGCGCCTGGTTATGTAAAAAGTATAGGCGCCATCATCACAAGCCTCAGCATTGACAAATGGTCGCACCCCGCGGTAGGTCAGCGCCAGATTCCAACGGGTCGGAACAAGTATCCAGCGCCTGAAAAGGAAGTGGGTGATGAGCGACGGCAGCCCGAAATAATGTCCCCATTCGAACACTGCCAGGGCTTGCGGGGGAAAATAATGCCACCATTTTTCCACGACAAAACCGGCCTGTTCCAGTCGTTTGGTCCAAATTTCCGGGCTGTCCATGTGCCTGTGCCGGGAGATGCGCGTAAAGAAACGCCGGTACATTTCCGCCAAGCCTTTCAGTTGGAGTTTTTCCAGCACCTTGGTAATCGAAAGTGAATCGTTGAAATGGTGATTGGGAACGCAAAACACAAAGGGGGATCCCGGTTTCAGGACGCGCCGCGTTTCCGCCAGCACCTCCTCCACCTCGGGGATATGTTCAAGGACCGAATTGCTGATCGCACAGCCAAAGACCTCGTCCGGATAAGGCATTTGTCCGCCATCGGCTTCGGTCAGCAGGTGGTAATTATGCCGGGTACCAGCCTCCTGGATCGGTCCGTGCCAGGGATCCAGGCCCACGTCGATAATGCGGTCAAAGGCAGCTTGGGCGAAATGGCCGTCGCCACAGCCCACATCCAGGACAGGCGCGGGCAAATCCAGATCCTGGTACATG
>CAIQQN010000290.1 GCA_903873975.1 uncultured Anaerolineales bacterium | reverse complement strand
CCCCTTATGAAATACAGATGCTCATCCTTGAGTAATGAATTCTGAATGTTCTGGTTGTACGAAAAAGGGGATGGCGCATCTGAACATCGACTAAGAAAGCCAAGAGATTCTTCGTTTTCAGGGTTGTATTTTCTCGCCAAATCCTTATACTTACAAGTGATGGACGGATTCGCCTACCTCCCCGGCAATATACAGGAAAGAGCCGAACCTCTGGCGCGCTACCTGCCTCCCATTACCGATGGGGTTGCCGCGGCCTTCCTGTCTGCGCACACAAGACCGGGAACCTGGATACTGGACCCATTTGGGGCATCGCCCCGCGCCGCCGTTGAAATGGCCCGTTTCGGGCATCGTGTGCTCGTGGCTGTGAATAACCCGGTGGCGCGCTTCCTGCTTGAGACAGCCGCCAACCCGCCCTCCCAGGCCGAGCTGCGCGCCGCCCTGGCCGAACTGGCAGCCGCCCGCAAAGGGGATGAGCGCCTGGAAACCCACCTGCAATCCCTGTATTTGACCGAATGCACCAAATGTCACCGGCAGGTGGCGGCAGAGGCTTTCGTTTGGGAACGCGCGAGCGGGGTTTTGACAGGGCGCATTTACCACTGTCCGTGTGGAGATGACGGAGAATACCCCGTCACCGAAGCAGACCAGGCCCGGGCGGCCAGTTTCGCCGCCACCGATAGTTTGCACCGCTCGCGCGCACTCGAGCGCGTGGCTGCCCCGCAGGACCCCGACCGCATCCACGTGGAGGAAGCACTGGAATGCTATCTCCCACGGGCTGTCTACGCGCTTATCACCATCATCAACAAACTGGATGGTTTTTCGCCAGCGCCTGAGCGCCGCCGCGCCCTGCTGGCACTCGTCCTGACCGCCTGTGACGAGGCCAGCGCCCTCTGGTCGCATCCTGCTGACCGCCCGCGCCCGAAGCAACTGACCATTCCGCCGCGTTTCCTTGAGAAAAATGTGTGGCTGACGCTTGAGGGCGGCGTTGAATTGTGGTCCGGTGGAGGGCAACCCGTTGAAGCCTTGAACTGGCCCTCGGTGCCGGGGGAAACAGGAGGTCTGTGCCTGTTCGACGGTCCGATGCGCGACCTGGCACCGCGCCTGAAAGATATAACTCCCGGGGCAGTTGTCACCGTTCTGCCGCGTCCCAACCAGGCCTTCTGGACGCTTTCAGCGCTTTGGGCGGGCTGGCTGTGGGGACGGGAGGCTGCCGCCCCGTTCAAGTCGGCGTTGCATCGCCGTCGTTATGAATGGAACTGGCATGCTGCCGCCCTCTACTCCGCCCTGAAAAACCTGTCTGACCTACTGCCGCTCAACGCGCCACTCTTTGCCATTGTCCCCGAGCCGGAACCGGCCTTTCTTTCCGCGGCGCTGCTGGCCGCAGCTGGATCAGGGTTCGATCTGACCGGGCTGGCCCTGCGCACCCGCCACGACCCGGCCCAAATTCTCTGGCAGCGGCGCGCCTTCAGCCATGCAGAAAAAGAGCCGGCCAGGATCGACGCCGAGGCCGTCCGCCGGGCAATGGTCTCTGCCCTGCAGGAACGCGGCGAGCCGGTGCCTATCCTGCACCTGCACGCCGCCGGGTTGGCCGCCATGGCCGACGATCAAACTCTGGCTTGGCGGCCTGAGGCGCTGGCGCAGATCAATGCTCCCATCCTGGCCGCGCTGGCCGGTCCGGAATTCGTCCACCACGGCGAAAGCAAGAACCCGGAGACAGGTCTGTGGGGGTTGGCCAACTGGAACGCTGAGACCGATTCGCTGCCCGACCGCGTTGAGATGGCTACCGTCCGCTTTTTGCAAAAGAATCCCGAGGCGGCGCTACGGGACTTGGAAACGGCCCTGAACGCCGAACTCCCCGGCCTGCTGACGCCTTCGCTGGGACTGCTGCGCGCCGTGCTGGCCTCCTATGCGGTCGAAGCAGGTGGGCGCTGGAGCCTGCGCCCGGAAGATTCCCCGTCCACGCGCCGGGCGGACCTGGAAGCTGCCGCGCAGGCTCTCTCTGCGCTGGCTCCGCGACTGGGAGTCACCCTCCAGCGGCAGGAAAGTCCCCAGCGGCTCATCCTGTGGCAGGATTCTGGCGAGACCGTTTTCGCCTTTTACCTGCTGGCCTCCGCCATCGCGGGAAGAAT
>CAIQQN010000289.1 GCA_903873975.1 uncultured Anaerolineales bacterium | reverse complement strand
TCTTTGGCTATATCTCGGACAGCACCCGCTCCAAACGCGGCCGCCGTATCCCTTACATGCGGTACACCGCCCCGTTCCTGGCGGCGACCTTCATCCTGGTCTGGCTGGCGCCCCAACACGCCGGCGATTTCACCCTCTTTATGTGGATGCTGGTCAGCATGGTACTGTATGATGGCTGCTACACCATGATCGGACTGGTGTATTCCGCCCTGCTCCCGGAAGTGACCGAATCAGACACGGAGCGTAACCACCTGCAAATTTCGTCCTCGCTGTTTGGCCTGCTGGGCACGCTGCTGGGCTTTATCATCCCGGACCTGTTCCGCCCAAAGACTGGTGCAGTGCCATCCTTCTTCCCATTACAGATCGCCATGGTGGTGGTAGGCGTGGCTGGCATGGTATTGATCATCGCCACCACCTTCAAGGTCAAGGAACGCCTTGAGTTCACCCAGGTGGATAAACCCCTCAAACTCAAAGACCAGATCAAATTCACCTTCACCAGTAAAAGCTTCCTCATCCTGGCTGCCCAGAATTTCATGTCCATCCTGGTTTCCTCGCTGGTAACCGGGGCGGTATTCTACCTGGCCGATTACGTGCTCAAAATGAACACGATCATCCTGCTGGCGTTCATCTTCATCCCATTGATCGGCGGTGTGCCGATTACCAACGTCATCCGCAAAAAGATGGGCCTGGTGCAAGCTCAGCAACTGCTGCTGGTGATCGCCGGTGTAGGCTTGATCGCAATCACCTTTGTGCCCACCGCACTCATCCCCATCTGCCTGGTGCTGGCCGGTTTCGGGCTTTCCGGCCCGCAGACGCTGACCAACATCCTGTTCGCCGAGGTGGCAGATGAGGACGAGTTGCGCTCCGGCGTGCGCCGTGAGGGAGCATTCTTCGGCATCAATGCATTGATCACCAAGCCGGCCCAGTCGCTGGCGATTGCGGTTCCGCCCTTCATCCTGCAAGCTGCTCACTTTGTCACCCGCGAATCCAACAATAATGTGATCTTCCTCAACCAGCCCGCCAGTGCAATATTCGGCATCAAGGTCTTCATCGGCCTGATCCCCGGCATCGCCATGCTGCTCGGTGCGCTGATCCTGTTCTGGTTCCCGCTGCGCGGCGCCCAGCTGGAAAAGATGCAGCACGATCTGCTCGAACTGCACGCCAGCAAAAAAGCAGAGTACGATAAACAAACGCGCTGATCCTCCCGGCAGGGTTCGTTAGGCGAAAGTTAAAGCACCTCCGCGCGGAGGTGCTTTATTTTATATATAACCATAATATGCCTGGTCAACCCGTTTTTACCCGCTTGTTCGGGAGGGGGATGATAACCAGCGCGCTCGCCAGGAAACAGAGCGTGGCCAGGATAAAGAGAGACAGATAGCCCAAGCTGCTCGAGCCAAGCAGTTTGTTGATGGGGTCGATCAACACCCCGCCCAGCAGGCGCGCTACGCCCGAGCCGATGCAGGTGGCAATGTTGGCGATGCCCAGGTAGCGGGCGGCTTCCGCCTGAGGCACGATATCGGTAGCCAGCGCCCAGTTGGCTGTAAGAAAAGCGCCGATCCCCATGCCAATGATACCACCGGCAACAATGATCAGGGTCCGGTCGCGCACGAATAGCAGGAGCGCCGCCCCGACAAAAGCCACCAGTCCGGCAATCAACATGACCGGTTTACGCCCGAATTTATCCGAGAGCCAGCCGGATGCCAGCGCCATCAGGATCAAGGCAACACCCAGGATGACCTTGATCGTGCCGTAGAAACTTTGAGCGTCTTCCTGGCTCATGCGGATGACATCCACCAGGTAGTTGATCAAAAAGGCATTAATGGCAATGAAAGCACCCCAGAACAGGATGCGGTTGGCGAACCACCAGCCGAAGATGGGGTTCTCACGGAAGTTGACATAGAAAGCATTCTTAAGCGCCTCGCCGATCGAACGGGAAGCGATCGCCTCGTTGGTGGCCCCCGGCTGTTCACGTGCCCAGATGGCCGTCAGGGTGACGAACAGGATGAAAATAACCACAGGCGCGGCGGCCGTCACATAGATGGCGTAATCGCCAAAGAGTTTCTGCCCCGTGTTTCCCAGCAGGATGCCTGCAACCGCCCCGGCCACAACTGTAGCGATGATATCCATCACCGATTTCAAGCCGACAGCCTGTCCATGCTGGGATTCAGGCACCAGGTCCGGGATGAGCGCCTGCCAAGGGCCCTGCAGGATGTTCGACGAAAATTGGATGAAGATCACGCCCATCAGCAGTACCCACAGATTGGGGGCCAAAGCCAGCAGGAACAGGGAGGCGGCTATCAGGAACGCCCCGCCGATGATGAACGGCAGGCGGCGGCCAAGTTTCGTCTTTGCCCGGTCGGAGAACACGCCCACGATCGGTTGGACGGCCATTGCAACCAGCAGGCCGATGAAACCCAGGATGCCGAGAGTGGTGTTTGGCAGGTTGGGCGCCAACTGGCGCACCTTAAAGGTCATCAGCGGCGGGTCCTGGATGTTGGACGAGAAGGTCAGCCCAAAACCGAGCAGGCTGATGACCAGCATCCGCAGGTAAGATATTTTTTTCATGGCTACTCCTTTATGTAGTTGGGTCGGATGGACTTGACAACATTGAGGGATTCCAGCGCCTCGTCCACATTTAATTCAAACACCAGTGGACCGGTAAAGTTTGCGGCAGCCAGCCGGTCGAGGAGGCGCCCCAGGTCGAGGTCGCCGGCTCCGAGCGGCTTGTGGTCTTCGCCGTAACCGCGCACGCCCGGTGGCATTTTCCGGCAGTCATGCAAATGAACCTCCACCAGGCGTGGCAGGAGTTTTTCCACCACCTCGAAGAAATCAAACCAGCCGGGGAAGCCTGCCAGCACATGTCCGGTGTCGAGGCAGAGGGACAGGTCGAACTCCTCAGCCAGTTCGAGGGTCAGGTCGAGGGGAAACTCGATGGTCTCAATAGCCAGGCGGCGGCTGGGGAGACCGGTCTCGCCGAGGATGGCCCGAATGCTCTCACGCGCCCCGTTCTGGAACTGACGCAGGATCAAGGTCCGGGCAAGCTCGGAGATCTTCATGTTGGTGAACTCCGCCGCCAGCGCGCCGGTGGCATGCAGCACGCAGACTTCCGGCTCGATGGGAACGGTTGCCTTGATCGATTGCACTACCGCCTCCACCGAGCCTTTGCGCACCGGACTCAGCGGCGTGGACGGTTCCACCGACCACAATGGCAGGTGGAGGGTATACGAGAGGTTATTAGATCTAAGGGCAGCCAGCCTCCCGACCGATTCGGGGCTGTAGACGTTT
>CAIQQN010000288.1 GCA_903873975.1 uncultured Anaerolineales bacterium | reverse complement strand
GCGGGGAGCGGGACGGGCGCAGGCAAAGACGAACACTGCCTGGTCGGGGTTGGCCAAAATGACCTGCTGGTACACGCCCTGGGGTCTCGGGTCGAGCCGGACCAGGGAACTGCGGCGCGGTTCAACGGATTCGATGCTCCCCGTCCCGTCTGGCTGACAAGTGACCTGCACCCGGTCGCCGACCGCGGCGATATCGCCCACATGTTTTCCCTGCTTGAGGCGACCGCGCAGGTGACAGGTGACCATGCCGCTTTCGGTCTGCACGGTGAAGAAACCTGATTGGGAGCGGACGATAAGGCCGGGGGTTTCCTGGTTCCTGCGAGGTAGTCCCGGTTCCAGCATATCATCCCGAATCTTGTGCGAGACGGGGGACGGGGCGGGGATATGTTCTGTGGGCATTCAGGTTACGGACCCGGGGTTGGGGTCGGAGCGGGAGCGTTGCAATCCAGGCTGATGACGCCGAAGGCGGATTCGCATGGGTAACGTATTGCTCCATGGCCATTGAAGTAAATTTCCATCACACGCCGGAAGATGGGCGCTGCCCAGGTTGCACCTTCGCCCTGATTGTTGACAAGCACCACCACGGCGATGTCGGGTTTATTGGGCAGGTTGGCCAGGCTGTACCCGGCGAACCAGGCATGTGGATCAGTTGAGCCGCTCTCGGCGGTGCCAGTTTTGGCGGCGACAGCGAAGGGGAAGTTTGTTAAAGGATAATTCGCCGTGCCACGCGGGTCTGTAACCACGCTGCGCATGGCATCCTGGATGGTTTTCAGGTTCTCGGTTGTGATGGGCAGGGTGCCGTTGGCTTGCGGGTGAAAGACGTTGATCGCTTCACCGCTGACCGGCTGGACCTTCTCCACCAACTGCGGGCGGTAGAGCGTGCCGCCGTTGGCGATGGCGGCGATGAAGGTTGCCACCTGGAGCGGTGTAACCTGCACGTCGCCCTGGCCGATCGCGATGCTGGTGGCATTGGTTGCGTCGGTAGGGTTGGGAATGTTTCCCTTCGATTCGGCCACCTGCTCGATTTTGGTGGCACTCCCCAGGCCAAAGGACCGTGCCATGTCCGAGATGAGGTTACCTTTTCCATTGGTGAAAAGGGTATAGCCGATGTGGTAGAACCAGGGATCGCACGAACGCATCAGGCCCTGCGGGAGGGTCAACAGGCCGCTGGGCTGGGCATTTTTACCGCTGCAGGTAGTGGTACCGTTGGTGGCCATTTCGATCTGGCAGCGTTCCCAGGTCCAGTCGTACAGTGTTGGGCCGCCTGGCAGGAGTTCCGTGAAACTGTACTGGCAGTCCCAAGTGCTCTGGGGGGTGAAGAGACCGCTCTCCAGCGCGGCCGCCATGGTGACGATCTTGAATACCGAGCCGAGCGGATACGCACCTTGCGCGGCGCGGTTGAAAGTTGGCAGTTCAGAGGTGAACTGCTGGGAGACGCCGTTGACGTTGTACAGGTCGTACCAATTGGGATCAAACCCCGGCGAGGAGACCATCGCCAGAACGCGCCCGGTATTTACTTCCATCACCACGATCGCACCGGGGAGACCGTCCATGGCGGCCTGGGCCTGTTGCTGTAAATCCTCGTCAATCGTCAGGGTAATGGAGGCGGCGGGTTCAGAATTCACCTGTGCCAGAACCGTTTCATAGGTGCCGTCTGCGGAGGTAACGTAGAGTCTGACGGCGTTGCGGCCGTGCAGATAGCTTTCTCCCCACTTTTCGATGCCTGCCCATCCGATCCGTTCCGCTCCGCTGTAACCAAGCCGCCGGTAGGAGTTCATGTCTTCCTTTGAGATGAAAAGCGTATATCCCACTGCATTCGGAGCGACGTTGGGTTCATAAAAACGGGAGATATCTGGAGGGACCGGATAACGGCTGGCCTGTACACCGTTGAAACTGGTGATACCAGAGGCTTCCACCGCCTCGGCGCTGGCCTCGCCAACCGGCACGTAATTTCCTGCCGTATAATTCTCATAATTATTGCGGATGATTTCCGGGCGGACGCCCGTCAGTCGCCAGAGGATATTGAAAACGGCAT
Organism: uncultured Anaerolineales bacterium; assembly: GCA_903873975.1. Classification (GTDB taxonomy): domain Bacteria; phylum Chloroflexota; class Anaerolineae; order Anaerolineales; family Villigracilaceae; genus UBA877. The sequence goes on along the minus strand of CAIQQN010000288.1, from coordinate 1,296 downwards.
CTTCCCTGTCAGGCGAGACCTCCCCGGCGATCAGCCCCAGGGCATAGGCATCCGTCTGGATGGCGATGGCGTTTCCGTTGCGGTCGTAGATATCACCGCGCGCCGGGCTGACATAATTGGCACCCAGGCGCTTGCCACCGGCCAACTCGGGCAGGATCAGGCCGTCGTCCCACTGGAGCTGCCATTGGCCGTTCTCTAGGACCAGCGTGGTTTTGATGTCACGCTGGATATCGCCAAAAAGGTTGGTGTGGTAAATGATGTGGAAGGACGCCTGGGAATTCTGCGGGTCGGTCAGAATGGACAGGATATTGTATTCGACCGCATTTGCACTCATCGCATTCAGGTCATCTGTGTAACGCTTGGTAAAATCATCCTGAGAGATGGCGTTATGACTGGCCTGCGTGAGCAGGGAATACATCGTGGCGTAATCATCCACCGGCGGAGGCGTCTCCGTTCCAGCAGGGGACGGAGTTGTCACCGTTTCAGCAGGGGACGAAGTAGTCCCGGTTACAGCACGGGACATAGCATCCAGGAAGGCGCGCAGGGCGGCATCGGCGCTGGGCACGCGTGTAATGTTGATCTGGGCGGTCGGCAGGGATGGTGTGCTTGTGCCACCTCCGCCTACGCTTCCGCATCCGGTCAGGAAGGCGAGCATCAGGAGCAGGTTCAGCAGATATCTGGGTTTCATCCGTTCACCTTTCAGTCAACCGACCTGTTCGCCGCGTAGAACCGCGGCAGAGATCGGGCAGGTGTAATCCAGGCAGGACTGGCACTCAGCAGAAATGTCGGTGCTGGGGGCAATGTCGAGTGGTCGCAGAGTACGGGTCAGGTGGCAGAGCGGAAGTCCCATCACGCTGGCGTAGCAGCCGGACATGGTTTCGACCGGATGGAATACAGGATGCTGGATGGCATAGGCACCGGCTTTGTCGAGCGGGTCGCCGGTGGCGACGTAGGCATCAATCTCTTCGTCGCTATAAGCCCGCATCGGCACATCTGTGACGCACCAATCCGTGCCCAGCTTCCCGTCGGACAGCCTCATTACAGCGATACCAGTATAGACCTGGTGTGTGCGGCTGCGTAACCGCCGGAGCATTTCCACCGCCTCAGCCGTGTCCTTTGGCTTGCCGAGGATGGCTTTCCCGTCCACCACTGCGGTGTCGGCGGCCAGGATGGTCAGGTCATCGCGGGCAGATATCATCCCCATGTGCGGGGGGAACATCCTCTCCCTGTTCTTGGGGGAGCCGGCACAGGCACGCGCCTTGCTTTCGGCCAGACGCAGTACGTAGGTTCCGGGGG
>CAIQQN010000287.1 GCA_903873975.1 uncultured Anaerolineales bacterium | reverse complement strand
GCCTGGAAATGATAAAACGGATGCCATCCATGGCTGCACTCAGATGGATGCCTGATTTCCTTGAATCCTGTAAAACGGGCCCGATCAGGATCAGGGCGAGGATGACGGCCAGGAATGAAACGGCGTTGAAGAAATAGGTGTAGCCTTGTCCAAGCGCGACGATGACGATACCGCTCAACGCTGGACCGATAATCGAGCCCGTATTCATGGCGATCGAAGACATGCTGAACGCACTCGGCAGATCTTCCGCCGGGACGATGTTTGGAATCATTGCCTGGCGGGCCGGACCATCGAAAGCCACTGCTGTAGCCTGGATGGCTGTCAAAAGGTAGATGTACCAGATGGTGATATGGCCGGTAAAGGTCAGGAGTGCCAGTACCAATGCCACCAACGCCATGGCGGATTGAGTAACAAAGAGAATCCGGCGGCGGTTAAGGGTATCTGCAACTGGTCCGCCCAGGAAAGAGAAAAAAATGACCGGCAAGATGCGTGCCAGCCCAATTCCGCCCAGAGCCAGGGGCTGCGGCTCGCCGGTCAGGATGCGGATATGCCAAAAGAGGGCGGAAATCTGCATTTGCGAGCCGGCAATTGAAATAAGCAATCCCAGCCAGAGGTAGAGAAAGCGTTTGTGATGAAGTGCCGCGGGGATCGAAAACTTCATGGTTATCTAATGATAAAGGTTCGAGGCCGAATTGCCCCCCAAACCTTTCTGCGTGGCGTTCAACCTGGTTATGTTCCCCAGTCACGCAGGTACAGGAAATCATACCCGACTGTGCGGCTGCTGAGTTTTGCTATGGGCGGCAGGACGCGCTTGAACTGGTTCTTGCGGATGCGTTCGAAAACCTGGCGGACGAAATTCTCATCAAAACCTGCTTCGACACACTCCTCAGGGCGATAGCGCTGGTCAATAAGCAGATAGAGCAGTTTGTCCACTTCAGAGTAGGTGAAGCCGAGTTCGCCTTCGTCGGTCTGACCAGCCCACAGGTCCGCAGATGGGGGTTTGGCGATGATCGGCTCCGGGATTCCCAGCGCCCGCGCCAATTGCCGAACCTGGGTTTTGTAGAGGTCGCCGATGGGATTAAATGCGCAGGCTGAATCGCCGTACAGGGTGGTATAGCCTAGCAGGATCTCGGTCTTGTTACCCGTGCCAACAACGAGTCCCTTGAACGCTTCCGACTGGTCATAGGCGATGATCATGCGGGCACGCGCCATGATGTTCCCCTTCCGTATCTCGGACATCCCCGGCTGGCAGGCAATAAACGGGTCGGTCATTTCTGTGATTGGAATGGTCACGGAGGGACATCCGAATTGGTCGATCAGCATCTGGGCATGTTCGAGTGAGTCGGCTGATGAGCTCTTGTAAGGCAAACGGATTGCCAGCACGTTTTGCGGTCCAAGCGCTTCCACCGACAAAACAAAGGAAACAGCCGAGTCAATCCCACCGGACAGGTTGACTACCGCATGTGAATAGCCAACGCGGGTGATTTCTGAGCGGATGAATTCAGTCAGGATTTTACGGACAAGGTCAGGGTCAATGGAAAGGTTAATTTCCATATGTTGCTCCAGTCGGCGTCCACGCTGCCGTCCCCGGCAGCGGGAGCATTATTTGTGAAGTATCCTTTCCAGTTCATGCTGCACCAGTTCGGGGCGCTCGTCCCTCAGCAAAGGCAGGCGGGCGCGTGTACGGTGCAATTGGTTCAGGTCAATTTCAGTTTTGGTCAGGGCTTCCTCGAAATAGGGAGCTTGGACGACTAGCTTCCCGTTCGGGTCGAAGACAGTGGAACCGCCCCAGAAATTGAGTCCATCCTCGAAACCGGATCGGTTGGCGTGGGCGACAAAGATTGTGAAAAGGCTGGCGTAAGCCCGGTTGGTGTGCTCCACCCAGGCTGAAGATTCCAGCGTTGGTTCGCCGCTCAGACCGCGCCCTGGCGAAGCGGACGAAAACAACAGTACATCTGCCCCGTCTTGCCAGAGCAGGTAGGGCGGCGATGCGTGCCAGAAATCTTCGCAGATGAGCATCCCAAATCGGCCAAAACGAGTGTCGAAAGCCCGCACGGTATTGCCAGGAGCGAAGAAACGACCTTCATCGAAAAGACCATAGGTTGGCAAATAAACCTTGTGGTGAATATGAACTACATTGCCTTGCGAGAGAAACGCCGAGGCGATATAGAACCGGTGGCGGGTATCTTCATCCACAAAGCCGACCAGCAGGTCAATGTCACGGCTGACATCGAGCAGGTGGTGAAAGACCGGATCGCCGGCCTCGGGCCGGCATGAGACAGCTGGTACTAGGTCCTGGAGCACATACCCCGTCAGGGAAAGTTCCGGGAAGATCAGCAAATCCATGCCATCCTGCCTGGCCTGCTTCGCCAGGGTCAGGTGCTTATCCAGATTGGTCGGGACGTTTCCGAGTTTGGTGTTGATTTGGGCGAGGGCGAGTTTGATTCTCATAATTTAAGTGGAAAGGAATTGACAAACTTGATTATACTTGACACCATGAATAAAAATAAAAGTATTCTACACTGGCTTCCTGCCATCGCTATGATGATCGTCATTTTTAGCTTTTCATCCATCCCATCCCAGGAAATGCCCAGTCTTGGTCTGTGGGACATGGTTGTCAAAAAGGGTGCACACATGCTTAGCTACGGCTTTCTGGCACTGGCGTATTGGCTTGGCTTGCGTTTCAATAAACGCCGCTGGTGGCTGGCTTTTCTCCTTGCCGTGCTTTATGC
>CAIQQN010000286.1 GCA_903873975.1 uncultured Anaerolineales bacterium | reverse complement strand
GTTTTACTGCGGACGCAGCGAGTGAACCAGGGACAGGTTTCGCAAATCGTGCGCTCAAAAACAAAGCTGCAGGCGGTGCGCCCCTGCGGGTCAGTCTGGATGTGGCTGGCGTGGACGGTTTGGCCTTTGGGGCAGGTGGCGGTTTGGGTCTGGTCATCCAGGCTGAAGGCAGATTTGTCTACTTCGGGGTCGGTCGGACGGCGCATGGGTGAGAGCAAATCAATCGGGTTGTCTGGGCGTTCAGCACAGGCGGCCCGGTTCTTGCCAGAGCCATACGCGCCATCCACAATGGCTCGCTCAACGGTCACACCGGCATGTTCTTCCACCCGCTCAATTGCAGGCAGTAGGTCCTGGCCATCGCCCAGGGGTGCATGCAGGTCTTCAATGTCCAGGATGAGCTCGCTGGCTTGATCCATGCTGGTGGAAACCTTGAACCCGTCGAACTTCTCGGAAGCACTTTTGCGTCCATGGCGCATCTCGGGATCAACCAGGCTGATGAAGCGGTCGGGAGCCACCCCTTTTCTAATTTTGTTGCCGCCTGCCGGGGTGCGTTCTACATCATCGCCCAAGATCTTGCTGATCATCCAACCCAGGCTGCGAATTTCAGGGTCGTCGATCTGCTCTAGCGCTAATTCCAGGGCGGCTTCGCTATCCCTCACCAGGGTAGTGAGTTGTGCGCTGCGCCTGGCCGGATCACTCCAGTCGATTTCAGCTCTGCGATCCTGGTCCACGTAAGTTGTCAATAATTTCTCGATCTCCGCCGAACAGCCCTGTCGTTTACCAGGCAGGTGATAGCCCATGGCTTTGAGAAGTTTGCGGATGCCCTTGCGTAACAAGGTATACGTATCTTGAGTGGCCCCGGCACCTTTCGCATTGGTGGTGTCGCTCAACAAGGTCACTTTGTCTGCCAAAAAACCTTCTTCACGGGCTACCGCCAGCAGCCGATCAAAGGCGTAGCGCTCTTGCTGATACTTTACCAGTCGTGCCCGAAATACGCTCAAGCTGGATGCGTCGAAACCACCGTAATCCAGCGACAGGTTCAGCGCCACTTTCCAGCGCAGGTCGTAAAGGATCCGCTCGACTGCTTCGCCATCCGAAACGTCATCGTAAAATTGCAGCATCAAAGCTCCGGCCATCACCGACGGAGGCAAACTGGGGCGTCCGTTGTCGGCACAGTACATCTCTTTTAGATCGTCATCCCGCAGAAGTTTGCCGGTCAGGCTGCCCATGCGCCCATAAAATGAATCCGGTGACACACGATGCGGTAGTCCAATGGCATCAAAATAGCTTTGCTGCGGTCTTCGTTTTCCAAGCATGGCGCGGGCTCCTTGCGGGTGAATTGCAATAGTTTTACACCATTTTTGCTTTGCTGAGGAGGGTCGGATTGCTACCACTTTTTCAGCAGGCTCCTAGACAACCACGCGTCTCACATCTGCGACGCTGCCAACAACGCCACCGGCTGCACCCTGCACTTCGATCTGACATCAAATAATACCCTGACCAGCAGCTCGGGCATACTCTATCTGACCATAGAGATGAGCTTCAGCG
>CAIQQN010000285.1 GCA_903873975.1 uncultured Anaerolineales bacterium | reverse complement strand
GTTGAGTCTGGAAACCATTGAGGCCAAACCGGTATTCGACGGTGATCAAATCCGCTCCCTGGAAATAGAAGAAAAGAACCGTGCCAGGGAGATTATTGAGGATTTCATGGTCGCGGCCAACGGTGTGGCTGCCCGTTATCTATCGGCCAAGAAATTTCCCTCGATCCGCCGGGTGGTCCGCATTCCTGAACGGTGGGACCGAATCGTCGAAATAGCCGGGGGATACGGGTTCAAACTCCCGGATGTTCCAGATTCAAAAGCGCTGGAGGAGTTTCTCGTCAAGGAGAAAGCCGCGGATCCGCTGCGCTTCCCTGACCTCTCTTTGGCCGTGATCAAGCTTCTAGGCTCTGGCGAATATATTGCCGAGCCTCCTGAAGGGAATGTTCCGGGGCACTTTGGCCTGGCGGTCAAGGATTATGCCCATTCCACTGCACCCAATCGCCGTTATCCCGACCTGCTTACCCAACGCTTGTTGAAGGCAGCCCTGGAAGAGAAGCCTGTGCCCTATAGTATAGATGAGCTGGGTGTTCTGGCGGCTCATTGCACCGAAGCAGAAGATGCAGTAAATAAAGTCGAACGGCAGGTTGGTAAATCTGCGGCTGCGCTGCTGCTTGAATCAAGGATCGGGGAGCAGTTTGATTCGTTTGTCACGGGTGCTTCCGAGAAAGGAACGTGGGTCCGGCTCCTCAGTGTGCCAGTCGAAGGCAAACTTGTGCAGGGGTTTGAGGGCCTGGATGTCGGTGACCAGATTAAGGTGCAGTTGGTGTCGGTGGATGTACAGCGAGGATTTATTGATTTCAGGAAAAAATGATGTGCCTTGGTGCGACCCTCGTGCTACCCAATGTCCCTTTCGTTTTTCGATTTGGCTTTATCCTGTTGCCTGCGCCTCGTAAGCTAATGGTGCTCGGGAAGACAACGCTTGACATCTTGGTCACTGAAATATCCAAAAAGTATTTCTACTCTCGAATGAAATATGCAATTGCTTAATAAGTCCAGGCGCTGGAACCATTTTTATCCGTGCCTTGATAATTGAGGCGCTCTCAGATTAGGCATTTTGATACTACTACGGGGGACCTTACGAGAGTAATAGCATCAACCTCTTATAATTCCATTATAATTGTGTATTAGGCTGAGGAGCATGCATGACAAAAATATTGATAGCAGAAGATGAAGGTGATATTCGCGACTTGATCAAATTTACCTTGCGCCTTGCAAACTATGATATTGTCGAGGCCAACAATGGCGAAGAAGCGGTGACTCTGGCCCGGCAGGAAGTCCCCGATTTGATCCTAATGGATGTGCGCATGCCGCGCATGACCGGGTATGAGGCCTGTGCAGCCATCAAGTCCGAAACGGAACTGAAGGATATACCAATAATTTTCCTTTCGGCCAAGGGTCAAGATTCTGAGATCCAGGCTGGCCTTCAGGCTGGAGCAGTGGAATACCTTTTGAAACCATTTGCCCCCGACCAACTGACGGCGCGCATCCAGGCGATCCTGGCGCAATACGGAAAATGAAATTGCCACATTACATAAATATCTGAATTACAGGGTTCTGCGCAAAAAAGAAGAATGAAAGCGGAGAATCCGCTGACCACCTGGCTATTCCGGTGGTGGGTTGATTAATCGCTTCGGATGCTTCCTTGACATTCCTACCTCACTCAGGTAGAATACCGTTCGCCCAAGAATGGGCCTGTAGCGCAGTTGGGAGCGCGCCTCAATCGCACTGAGGAGGCCAGGGGTTCGAATCCCCTCAGGTCCACCAGGATTGATGATTGCCGATTTTCGATTGCTGATTGGCAGCCGACAATCGACGATCCTAAGTCAGCAATCCACAATTGAACATGGGCCCATAGCGCAGTTGGGAGCGCGTCTCAATGGCATTGAGAAGGTCGCGAGTTCGAATCTCGCTGGGTCCACTGACAATCGCGATGAGAGCCTAATCGCGATTGTGCTATAATGGCCACAATAATTTGAAAGTCGTGACAGGAGTAGTAGGTCATCCCGTCAGCGAGAAGGGAGAGCGAGGTGGAAGCCCTTCACGGTGCCAGCGGGAGCGCCACCGAGACTGAACTCGCCTGTTGCTCGCATGAGAGACTGCGCTGGTGAATCCAGTAGTCAGCGCCGGGAAAGCCCGTTATTGCTAAAGAGTGACGTTATCTTGTTTTGATAACGTAAACCGGGTGGTACCGCGGAGAATCAACCCTTCGTCCCTGAGTGGATGAAGGGATTTTTGTTTAGATAAAGGAGGTGCGAAATGTTCGAGAATATCAGCATCGGCCACGCGACGTTGTCCCACGTTTCATCACAAGGGAACCAACCCTGCCTTCTCGCGCACCTCCGGGTTGCCTCTAATATCTGAAATCAAACGTCGGGAATTCGACGTTCAGCATCCAACCGTATTATTATCATCGAGGTAAAAATGAGCGACTATATTCCTTCTCAAATCGAACCAAAATGGCAGGCTAAATGGGAAGCGGACGGGCTGTACCACGCCGACATTGACGGGAACAAGCCCAAGCACTACGCCCTGACCATGCTGCCGTATCCCTCCGGCGACATGCACATCGGTCACTGGTACGCCATGACGCCTTCGGACGCGCGGGCCCGCTTCATGCGCATGAACGGCTATAACGTCTTGTTCCCGATCGGCTTCGATGCCTTTGGCCTGCCGGCTGAGAACGCGGCCATCAAGGATGGCATCCACCCGATGATCCGCACCTACCAGAACATCGAGAACATGCGCAAGCAGTTGAAGTCCATGGGCGCCATGTGGGACTGGCGGCGCGAGACCGTCTCCAGCGACCCGGAATATTATAAGTGGACACAGTGGTTCTTTTCACAACTCTTCAGGCAGGGCTTGGCCTATCGCAAGATGTCGCCAGTGGACTTCTGCCCCCACTGCAACACCACCCTGGCACGCGAACAGGTCTGGGGCGAAGACCGTCACTGCGAACGCTGTGGCACGCCGGTAATCAAGAAAGACCTGGCGCAGTGGTTCTTCAAGACCACAGCCTATGCCGAAGAGTTGCTGAACTACGAAGGCATGGACTGGCCCGAACGTGTGAAGGTCCTCCAAACCAACTGGATTGGCCGTTCGGAAGGGGCGCTGGTTACTTTCAAAACGGTCCCCGCCGGGGACAATATAAGCAGCGAATCCTTCGAAATTTTCACCACCCGCCCAGACACGCTGTGGGGTGTCACCTTCATGGTGCTCTCCCCCGAGCATCCGCTGGTGGAGAAAGTTACAACGCCGGAGCACAGGACGGAGGTCGAAGCCTACAAGGCCCAGGCCGCCCGTCAATCAGATATCGACCGCGAAGCCGCTGATAAGGAAAAGACCGGCGTCTTCACTGGTGGTTACGCCATCAACCCGGTCAATGCCGAAAAGATCCCCATCTGGATCGCAGACTACGTGCTGATGACCTACGGCACGGGTGCCATCATGGCCGTCCCGGCCCATGACCAGCGTGATTTCGAGTTTGCCCACAAATATGGGATCGAAGTCCGGGTGGTGATCCAACCCGACGGGGTGGATCTGTTGGACGGCGCGACCATGCGTGCCTCTGTCCCTGCCTCCGGCACGATGGTCAATTCCGGTCCCCTGACCGGCACCTCCGCCGACGAAGCCTTCCACGCCGCCGTCAAATTTGTCACTGAAAAAGGCTTCGGCAAAGGATCCATCAACTATAAACTGCGCGACTGGCTGATCTCCCGCCAGCGCTACTGGGGCGCGCCCATCCCGATGATCTACTGCGAGAAGGACGGTTGGAACCCGGTACCAGACTCTGAACTGCCTGTGCTGCTGCCTGAAGATGTGGCTTGGAAGCCCACCGGCGAATCGCCGTTGAAACTGCATCCGACCTGGAAACAGGCCAAATGTCCAGTTTGCGGCGACCCAGCCGAGCGCGAGACCGATACAATGGATACGTTCATGTGCTCGTCGTGGTACCACCTGCGTTACCTGTCTCCGCATTACGATAAAGGTCCATTCGACCCGAAAGAGTACGATTACTGGATGCCCGTCGACACCTACACAGGAGGCATCGAACACGCCAACATGCACCTGATCTACACGCGCTTCTTCCACAAGGCGCTGCGCGACATGGGCATCACCGAAGGACCCGAGCCGATGATCCAATTGCGCAACCAGGGCATGGTGCTCGGTGAGGACAATGAGAAAATGTCCAAGAGCAAGGGCAATGTCTCCGCGCCGGATGAGCTGGTAAGGCGCTACGGGGCGGACGCCGTGCGATCCTACCTGGTCTTCTTTGCTAAATGGGACATGGGCGCGCCGTGGAGCAACACCGGCATCGAGGGGACGTACCGCTGGCTGAAGCGCGTCTGGGCGCTAGTCACCGAACCAAATGGCTCCGGTAACTATTCTGCTGAAACAAGGCGGAATCTGCGCCGCAAGCTCCACCAGACCCTCCGTCAGGTGACTCACGACTACGACAATTTTGAGTTCAACACGATCATCTCCAGCCTGATGGAACTGCAGAACGAAATGAACAGGGCCAAAGAGGCCGGGGCTTACAAAACCTCTGAATGGAACGAGGCGGTTGATATCTACCTGCGTATGCTGGCCCCGGTCTGCCCGCACATCGCCGAGGAACTATGGACGAACGCACTGGGCAAGCCGTATTCCGTCCACACCCAGCCCTGGCCACAGGTGGATGAGGCAGCCGTGAAGGAAGACGAGATCACCATCCCGGTCCAGGTCAACGGTAAGGTGCGCGACCGGGTGGTCGTCCCATCGGGCGCCAGTGAAGAAGATATCAAGTCCGCCGCGCTGGCGAGTAAAATCGTCCAGAAATTCCTGGAAGGGAAGCCACCCAGGAAAGTGATCGTGGCGCAGAAGAAATTGGTAAATATCGTGGTCTAGGATCTAAGGGCGGCCGGTCTCCCGGTCGCCCTTTCTTTTGACAATTGTGCTACCCGTTTGCCCATCTAAGTAATTTATCGAAAATGTTTTTACAAATATATGCTCTAGCCGCCGTCATCGGCGGCGGGGACGCCGCCTGGAGCATGATGATCATGTAAGCTGCTTTCGAACGACTCCTTAGTATAATAATGATTATTGCAATTACGGCCGGATTGGAGCAAAAAGGAGTAAGAGACAGGAGAATGGTTATGGATAAATCCCCCAATTTTGATTTGAATGATGCCCATCGCTATTTCTCTGTAGAGTGTTTCAACCGCGCCTGGGATTACATCGACAAACCCGCCCGCACCCTTGAGGAAGACAAGTCCATGCTTCTACTCGGACTGGCCTCGCTCTGGCACTGGACCCAGCGCCCGGATGTTACACCGGCCAACCTATCGGTGGGCTATTGGCAGGTTGCACGCATCTATGCCTTGCTCGGCCAGGTGGACTCTGCCCGTCAATACGGTCAACTCTGTCTGGAAAACAGCCAGGGCGAAGGGAGTCAGCCCTTCCATCTCGGGTATGCTTACGAAGCCCTGGCACGCGCTGAGGCTCTGGGGGGTGAGCATTCCAAAGCGAAAAAGTATCTGCGCTTGGCCAGGCAGGTCAGCGAGAAAATGTCGGACCTCGAGGCCCGTAAACAGCTCCTCGATGACTTGGCGACAATCATATAGAATATACCTTTAGACGGTCAACCGGTATAACACCAGCTTCGTCAGGGGAATCGCCTCAAGCTCGCGGAACCCCGCCTCCTTGGCCAGATCTTCCAAAATATCCGGGGCCAGGCGATATTCAAGTGGCGCACCAAAGTCTTCTTCACGGTAGGCCCATTCCAGGATGCCGGTACGCATGCGCGCCACGCGGCGGGCCTCGCTCAACACTTGGAGCTGTTCGTCCGATTCGTGCAGCAGCAGTCCCATGAAGACCATGTCAAAGGTGGCATCCGCGAAGGGCAGCGCCTCAGCGGTTGACTCGCGGAAGTCACCATCCGGCACATAGGCCCGGGCCACTGGGAGCATTTCGGGATTGACATCCACACCCGAGACTGCCAGCCCACGCTTTGCAAACGCCTCGGCGAACAACCCTGTCCCGGTGCCGACATCCAGTACCGACTTGATCTGCACCCCTTCCAGGCATAATGTGACCACCCGTTCCACCTCGAGACGGGCAATTCTTTCGGGATTGCGCAAGCGGGCAATGTCACCTTCAAATCGTTTTTCGTGCATGGTGCCTCTCATGAATGGATTTGCCTGCCTCTTGGAAAATGGTTCTTCACCACCCCCTGCACGCGCTTGCCCCAGCCGAGCGGCCAGCCGTCCGCAGTGACGAGCGTCCAGCCGGGCTGGCCTCCGGCGGGCAGGCTTTCACCCCGTAAATAAGCGGCCATTTCATGGCTGTCTGCGGAGAGCGCCAGTACATTGTGTACCTTCCCTGGCTGTAGATGGGCTGCCAGCGGATGGGCTGGCTCGAAGCGCTCCTTCTTAAAGTTCCCCAGCCAGACACCCGGGATGGTCACCCGCAGCCCTTTCATAACAGGAACATCCTCCGGTACGAAGTACAACCGGTCCCCTTGCATGCGCAGGCGCTCGGAGGGGAAATCCACACCCAAGGTCTCCTCCCGGAAAACCTGCCAGACCTTCCACTCCGGGGATGGGATTCTTACCGAATGCCAGGGGAAAGTCAACTCGCCTGCCAGACCGTCCTTACGCTGCAGGAGACAGGCGAAATGTCCCTCGCCGGTCAGCCGATGAGGAAAGAGCCGCACCGCACCGCGCAATTCGTCATTTTGTTTATTGCTTATTGTTATTTCTCCCATCCATTCTGGACGGCCGGGTGTAAAACCTGGCAACTGCGGCAGGGCTTCCACTTCGAAATCGGGATGTTCCTGTAAAAACCGGGCCACCACGGCCTCGTCTTCTTCAGGGGCGAAGGTGCAGGTGGAATAGAGCAGGTGGCCACCTGGGCGGACCAGGTGAGCCGCCACGCGCAGGATGTTCGTCTGGCGCACGGCACAGCCCGCCACCATCTCCTCTGACCAGTCAAGCCGCGCCCCCATATCCTTGCGGAACATGCCTTCGCCGGAGCAGGGCGCATCGACCAGCACCCGGTCGAAGAAAGCGCCGAAATGGTCGGCCACCCGTTCGGGAGTCTCGTTGGTGACCACCACATTGGTCGCGCCCCAGCGTTCCACGTTGACCACCAGGTGGTTCAGGCGCTTAGTTTTGATCTCGTTGGCCACCAGCAGGCCCTGCCCCTGCATCAGGGAGGCGAGTTGAGTGGTCTTGCCTCCGGGGGCAGCGGTCAGATCTAGGACGCGCTCGCCAGGCAGGGGACCGAGCAGTTCCGCCGCCGACATGGCGGACGGGTCCTGCAGGTAATACAGCCCGGCCAGGTGGTAGGGATGCTTGCCGGGTTCCGGTATTCCCCGGCCTTTTTCTGCCGAGCCACCTTCGAAGTGAGGAGGGGATGGGATGAGGCTGAAAGCAGAATGGCACCATGCCACTTTGTCGCCCAAGGGGAATGGTGAAATCTTCTGGAACTCATCTGTGGATAACTTGAGTGTATTGACCCTCAGCCCGTGCGCCTGTTCATCCGTCAGAGATTCGGCGAAGGCAGGATACTCATCACCGAGCAAGCGAGACATGCGCTCGAGAAAAAGTGGGGGGATGGGGATGGGTTCAGGCACAAGACGATTATAATAGCGTTATGCGAATCGAAGACCTGAACTGGATGGATGTGGAGGAATATCTCAAGCACGACGACCGGCTAATGCTGGTGGTGGGGGCTTGTGAACAGCATGGCTATCTGTCCCTGCTCTCGGATGTCAAGATCCCGCTGGCCCTCTCGGACGCCGCCTCGAAACAGACCGGGGTGCTGGTCGCCCCGCCGGTGAACTTTGGCTCCAGCCCGTACTTTCTCACCTACCCCGGTACGCTCAGCCTGAGACTGTCGACATTGATGGACGCGGTGGAGGATATCCTCCGGTCAGCGTATGGACAGGGCTTCAAGCGCATCCTCGTCCTGAACGGCCACGGCGGAAACAACGGCCTCAAGGCACGGTTGACGGAACTCGCCAATGAATTACCCGGTTTGAAGATGCAGTGGTATGCCTGGTGGATGGCCCACAGCGTGGAGGAAGTTGCACTGCGCCACGAGCTCAAGCCAAACCACGCCAACTGGCTGGAGGCCTTCCCTTTCACCGTCGTGACGGACCTGCCGGAGGGCGAGAAGATCCCGCCGCATGTGCCATCCGACATCATGGATGCCCAGGCCGCCCGGGAAGCCTACGGCGACGGGTCTTTCGGTGGGTGGTATCGGGTTCCACAGGAGACGATGCAGGAGGTTTTTGACGCTGCATTGCAGGATGTGCTGCAATTGCTTAAATTCGTATGAGCGGAATTATACTTTGGGGCATAATACGGCTGGAGTAATCCCTTGAAAATATTGGCCGTTAGCGATGAGGTGGTTGAGCGCCTGTACTCCACACAGATCGCAGAGTATTTCCGCGACGTAGACATGATACTCGGCTGCGGCGACCTGCCATATGAGTACCTGGAATTTCTGGTCTCGGTGCTGAATGTGCCTCTGCTTTACGTCCCCGGCAATCACGACCCGCAATTTGATAAGCACAACCCGGCCGCGCGGGCGGACGGTTGTGATCTTCTCGACCAGCGCGTGGCATGCGTCAAGGGGCTGAACCTGGCCGGGCTGGGCGGGAGCATCCGCTACAAACCCGTCCCCCCCAACCAGTATACCCAGACAGAGATGTACTTACGCCTCGTTTCGTTCCTGCCTGCGCTTCTGAGGCAGCGGATCCAAACTGGTGGTGGTTTGGATATCGTGATTGCCCATTCACCGCCGCGCGGCATCCATGATGACGATGATCCAGCCCACGTCGGTTTTTTGGCTTTTCGGGATTTCATCCGGGTTTTCAAGCCACGCTATTTCCTGCATGGACACACTCTGGTTTACAAGAGTAATCTCCTGCCCCCGGTGACCCAGATGGGACCTACAACCATCATCAATGTATATCCTTACAAACT
>CAIQQN010000284.1 GCA_903873975.1 uncultured Anaerolineales bacterium | reverse complement strand
CGTGCAGGGTCCTTGGTTGGACTTGCGCTAATTGCCTTGCTATGTTAGATTTTGACATGAGGTATCCTCCTAAGTACGGATTGATCCAAAATCGGTTCATGTACTAAGAGGGTACCTCACTCCTATTTCTCTATACTAGGTACCGAAAAACACGGCAAGGAAGACAATGAACGTCATGGTTATTATAGAACAAATGTGCTAATTGGTCAAGGGGGAAGAGCGAGTATCGGCGGCTTTTACCGCCGATAAAAACGAGGTGGACCGGATGCCGCCTCGATTAGTGCCTCTTTCTTCGGATATTTTGACGGCTCGTGCCGACAAAATATCCGATGGCGACTCAATCGATGACTCACATTGACGTTTCATCCCACGGGAATCTCCATATGGCGACGATGTCCCGAAAGAACACCGGGATGATATGCATCGGAATGGCGCGGAAGCAGCTGTGTTTGGCGACTCGTGTCGCCAAACCGGCCGATGGCTGCTTGTCGCAGCCTCGGCTCGTGGTGACTCGTGTCGCTAAACCGGTCGATAGCTGCTTGACGCCGCTTCGACACGTGGCGGCTTCGACGATTCTTACCGTCTACCAGCCGATGCCGGCTCTATGGACGACTCGTCCCACGGGGATGCTTCGCAATGTCGTCGAAACAACCGACAGCGGCTGGAAGTCGCCTCAGTTAGTGATGCCAGTTCGGCTAGTAACAGTCACACGACCAGGAGATTGGCCTAGTCGTGCCTGATAATATTTTAGAATAAATGAACTATGAAGCCAAGGATGGAAAGAATTCTTAGGGAATCAAAAAAATCCCGTTGGATCAACCTAACGGGAGAGACTGATGACACCTATATCTTTAACCCGAGGTGTTTCCTTGACCTCTATGGCAGAAGCACATCAGGATGGAGATTATAAATGCGATAATTTGAGGCCACATGTTAGGATGAATCATATTTAATCTCCTCTTATCGGTATGAGAGTAGTAAATTGACAATAGAATTTTATCATGAAATACATCTGCGAAAAAGGTTTCGGGGAATTTAAAGATCGCGATCCATACAAGGCACTAAGTATCGGCCTGGCCAAGGGGGCTGATGCGCGAAGGCCGGCTCGGCTAGTGAAGCCGCCTTGGCTAGTCGCAACGACACAAAAATGGTGGTTCTTTTGTGACCAGTTCTATTACCTGGTCTAATGTTTATCCAATCCTGACTGACCTCATCGAGAGCGATCCGCCCCACACCTTCTCGGCGAAAAAATGCACTGGCTCGCCGGGATCCCTGGCTCCGAGGGTGTACAGGAGGGGCTTGTAATGCTCGGCAGAATTGATGGCAAGCGCCGCCTCACGGCCTTGCCTGTCGTAATTGATGATCGGTTCGGGGTTATCGTCGAGGATCCATTGTTTGACCTTGGCGTCGAAGCTCACCGCCCAGTCGTAGGCGGTATCTTCGAAAACGACCATGCGCAGGTTGTGGACGATATTCCCGCTGCCGACGATCAGCACCCCTTCGTCTCTCAGCGGTTGAAGCTGCCTCCCCAGGTCATAGTGTGCCTGGGCATTCTTACCCACATCCAGGCTCAACTGGACGACCGGCACATCTGCTTTGGGGAACAGGCGGCTCAGCACCGACCATGCCCCGTGGTCCAGGCCCCAAGTCAGGTCCGGGGCGATCCTGTCCGCACCGACCAGGTCAATAACGCGCTGCGCCAATTCAGGCGAACCGGGGGCGGAGTACGTCAGCGCGTAGAGTTCGGGCGGAAAGCCGTAGAAGTCATAGATGGTGCGCGGCTTCTCCATGGCGGTGACCTGTGTCCCTTGGGTCTCCCAATGGGCCGAGACGCACAGGATGGCTTTCGGGGCGGGCAGGGCTTTCCCGGCCACGGTCCAGGCCCGGCTGAATTCGTTATCTTCGATGGCATTCATCGGGCTGCCATGGCCGACGAAGAGTACAGGCATTCGGTTCATAAGTGATCCTTTTACGGTATCTTCAAAGAATCCAGCGAAAACCCGCCCAGGTCGAGCGCCAATTGGTTCAGCAGGGCCTGCATCTCGTCCAGGCTGACGGCCAGGAAGGTGTCGGAAATCTTGATGGAGACGGGGATGTCGAGCTTGATCGGCATACTGGTATCGACCGGGATGCTCATGTTGATCGGCACCGTGATGGTGGTGTTGACCGGGATGTTGGCCGATATCGGCACCGTGATGGAAAAGCTGGCAATCCCAGGGATAGGAACCTGAATGGGAACACTGATGCTGGTATTGATGGGGATGGTCATATTGACCGGGACATCCACTTCATAATCCAATGGGATGGTGGCGGAGAAGGGGATGGTCTGGTCAATGCTGGCAGTATATTCCAGGGTGCCGCCCTTGATGTTAGCGAGCATTGTCCCAGCCTGGCTGAGCCGGGCTTCCAATTTCTGGCGGTAGGTTTCCACATCCTGCAAGGCCACCGTCACCCGCTGGCGCGCGACAAAGAGAAACCAAACCATTGTCAGGTTGAAGACCAGCAGGAGCACCACGAACCCCCACAGGATGTAATAGTCGGGGGTACGCTTGAAGCGACCTGGAGTGGGTTCGATGTTCGGGAGGGTTGTTCTTCTTCTTACGCGGATGAGCTTTTCATTCATTTTGGGTTCCTCCGTCTTAAGGTAATTCGTGAACCTTTTAGAAGTGGTTGAGGATTTGGGAGTGTCACGCTGCAAGCGTGACCTACAAACTTGATGGTGCCTCGGCTTGTGTTGAGGAGATTGCTTTCCGGAAAGGGGCTTCGGCGCATCGTATCGACGCCTCGTGGCGTCGATGTGGCTGTGTTCGGCGAGTCATCTCGCCGAACCGGTCGATGGCAGCTTGATGCTGCCTCGACACGTGGCGGCTCGAAGCCGCCTCAGCCAATGGTGCCGAAACAGCCGACGGCTTTCATCGAAGGCTCGTCCCACGGGGATACTTCGCGATGCCTTCGATGTGGCGCACTCCCGGCAGAACACCGGGACGGTGTGCGACTTGAAGCCGCAGTGCGCGCATGACGCCAGCTCAGCCGAGCCTCGGCTAGTTATTTTGTGACCATTTCCCTTACCTGCTCCACGTAGGCCAGGGATTGGTGGCGGAAGTAGGTGTTGTAGAGGGTGGCATAATGGCCGCCTTGCCGGAGCAGCCCGTCGTGACTGCCCTCTTCGATAATTCTACCCTTCTCCAGGACGATGATCCGGTCGGCGGCCTTGATCGTGGACAGGCGGTGGGCGATGAGGATGCTGGTGGACTCCGCCAGGATCATGCCCAGTGCCTGCTGGATCTGCCATTCGGTGAACGGGTCGATGCTGGCGGTGGCCTCGTCCAGGACAAAAATGGCCGGCTTTTGCATCAAGACGCGCAGCAATGCCACCAACTGGCGCTGCCCCATCGAGAGCATTGCCCCGCGTTCGCCGACCACCGTCCCAAGGCCGTCCGGCAGGGTTTCCAGCCATTCGCCGTCACCGATCTTGCGCGCCATGGAGAGAATATCCGCCTCGGTCACGCACTCCGGGTCGGGGCAGGCATAGCGGATGTTCTCGGCTACAGTCCCGGAGAACAGGAACGGGACCTGCGAGACGATGCCCAACTGCCGCCGGTACTGCTGGAGGTCGAAGGTGCGGATATCGGCGCCGTCAACCAGGATGCGCCCAGACTGGAATTCATAGAAACGGGCGATCAACTTGGCCAGCGAGGATTTCCCCGCGCCGGTGTGGCCCACAATGGCAAGGTCCTCGCCGGGATGGATGTCCAGGCTGAAATCCACCAGGACCGGCTCGGTCTCAGCATAGCGAAAGGAGACATTCTCAAAGCGGATCCCGCCCTTCAGTTTCGGCACATCCTGTTTTTCAAGCTGGACCACGTTCGGCTCGGCGTCCATCAAGGCGAAGATGCGCTCGGCGGCGCTCAGCCCGGACTGGATGTTGGACCAGAAAGCTGACAGGTTCATGACCGGGTCGAAGAAACGCCCCAGGCTGATGATGAAGAGGTACCACGCTCCGATGGTCACGGCTCCATGGGCGGCGCTCAGCCCGCCGGCGTAGACCAGGGCGGCGGTGGAGATCCCGGCCAAGGTATTCAGCGCTGGCCAGACCAGGGCCAGGATAAAACCCCGCCACACGTTGACCCGGTACGAGGTCTGGTTAGCAGCGTTGAAGGTCTCGAAGATGCCGGCTTCCTGGCGGAAGTTCTTGGCGATGGCGATGCCGCTGACGGTCTCCTTGATGGCTGAGTTAACATCAGCCATGGCCTGCATCCCGCTTTTGGTCACCTTACGAGCCATGCGCCGGAAAAGGAGCGCCAGCAGGAAAATGAACGGCAGGAATCCGAAGAGCAGCAGGCTTAGATGCCACTCGGTGCGGACGATGACGATGCCGAGCAGGACGGCGTTGAGGATCTGGGCGGAAACATCGGTGATGATGATCACCAGTTCGCCCAGGGTGCTGGTGTCGGCGTTGACGCGCGAGACGATGCGCCCGGACGAGAACTGGTCGTAAAAGGACAGGTCGTGTTCGACGGCGGCGCGGAAGGCCAAGGCACGCAAGTTGAGGACTACATCGCCCACGGTCCGGACCGTGAGCCTGCGGCGGGCCCAGTTCAGACCCCAGTCGGCGACGCCGATAAAGAGCACGATCCCGCCGATGAGCAGGCTGGCGTTGACGCTGGGCAGGGTTTTGAGCGTGTCAAGCGCTTTGCTGATGATGACCGGCTGGGCGGCGGAGATGACCGCCAGGAAGACGGTCACTACGACAATTACAGCCACCCGTTTGCGCTGGGCGGTGAAATAGCCAACGATGCGTTTGGCCAGGTCGCGGTCTTTATACTGACGGTCATATTTTTCTTCGTTGAGGCCTTCGTAGAAACCCATAATTCCCTTCGAGAGAGAGCAGAGAACAGAAAGCAATAAGCAGAATGCAGAAAGCAGAGATTAGAGATTAGAGAACAGATCTCTATTCTTTAAAAATCCTTGAATATGCTTCCGAGGTTCGCATCAACTCATCGTGATTCCCGATGGCGGAGATGCGTCCTTTGCGCAGGACAATGATCAGGTCGGCCCAACGGATCTGGGACAGACGGTGGGTGATGATGAGCGTGGTCCGGCCCCTGGCAGCCGCAGCGATGGCGCGCTGGATCATATCCTCGGTGGCGGAGTCGATGGCGCTGGTGGAGTCGTCCAGGATGAGGATGCGCGGGTCGGTCAGGAAGGCGCGGGCGATGGCCAGGCGCTGGCGCTGTCCGCCGGAGAGGGTGACGCCGCGCTCGCCGATGACCGTTTCGTAGCCTTTTTCGAACTGGCTGATGAACTCGTCCGCCTGGGCAGACCTGGCGGCGGTCGCGATTTCTTCCTGTGTGGCACCGGGCTTGCCAAAAGCGATATTTTCAGCAACCGAGCGGGAGAAGAGGAAGACATCCTGTTCTATGATGGAAATTTGGGAGCGCAGGGAGGCCAAGTTCCAGTCACGGACGTCCACGCCGTCCACGAGCACCTGTCCACCCGTGGCATCGTAGGTGCGATTAACTAATTTCGCCAGGGAGGTCTTGCCGGTGCCGGTCTGCCCAACGAAGGCGACCGTCTGTCCCGGCTTGACGGTGAAGGAAACGTCGCGCAGCACCGCCTCACCGGTGGGGTAAGCGAAAGTCAGGTGACGGAATTCGATCCCGCCGCGCATGGGCTGAGAGTAACCGGCGGCATTCTGATCCAGGTTCGTTTCGCGATTGATCAGTTCGAGGATCCGCTGACCGCCGGCCAGTCCGGACGAAATGAGCGAGTAGGCCCAAATGGAGGTCCAGGTGGGAAATTCGAGCATGAGCAGGATGCCAAAGTAGGCGACCACATCGCCGGTGTTCAGGATACCCTGACGGTAGAGCAGGATGGCATGCAGCAGGCCGCCTGCCAGTGCAATAAAGTACAACAACAGGGGTACGAAGCGGGCTTCCACATCCCCCTGGCGGATGTTGTTATCGCGCAGGCGGCGGGAATTGAGGTTGAAGCGTTTGATCTCGGCTTCTTCCTGTGCGGCGCCTTTCATCGTCTCGATGCCATCCAGGGCTTCGGAAAGATGGGTGTTCATCTGACCGAAGGAGGCGCGCACGTCTTCCGTGATGGGGTTCAGGGTGCGCATATACCAGCGGAGAGCGATGAAATAAGCGATCGTGAAAAGGATGGGAGTGAGCAGCAGCGACCAGTGGTAGTGCGGGGCAAAGAAAAAGGGCATGACCAGGAAGACCAGCGAACCGACCACCAGGTTGATGCCGGGGCTGAACATGTAGGTAACTTCGCGCACGTCGTTGGTGGCGCGCGCCATCGTGTCGCCAACCGGCTGGAGGTTGTGGAAGGTCATACTCTTGCCGAGCAGGGACACGTAAAGTTCATCGCGCACATCGCGCTCGATGCGCTGGGCGATCAGTTCGGCCCCGAAATTACGACCCAGTTGAAGGATGCCGCGTAAAATCTGCGATCCGCCCATGATGAGGGCTAGCGGGAGCAGAACTGTCGTCTCAGGAGGGACTTTCAGCATGGCGTTGAAGGCGTCACCGGTCAGCACCGGGACAAAGGCGGCGAGTGCGGCGTTCCCGATGGCGCCGATGAACATGATGAGAACCAGCCACCAGTAGCGCGTGGTGTGCGAAAGAATCCAGCGGACTGGATTACGCCGGTCTGAAACGTGGCGGCGGGTGAGGGTGAACTCGGCAGGGGAGGTGGTGGTGGTCATGCGGTTTCAATAGCAGGACAGCAGGAGTGGACGTGAAGGAGATTTTACCATGCGTAGAAAAGAAAAGAGGCGCCGATTGCAGCGCGAGGAAAAGAAAAAGCGCGCCAATTGCAGCGCGCCCAGGGGGTCGAAGATGCTCTCCTACAGGTGTTTGGTGAAGATCACCAGATCGTCACCATCCTTGTAAAAATCCTTCAGCGTGGCTTCCAGTGTGTAACCGGTGGTAAGATAAAAATTACGGGTCGGCACGTAAGTTGGCAGGCCAGAGGTCTCAAGCACCAGCAGACGCCCGCCGAGTGTGCGGATGGCTTCTTCGGTGGCAGCCAGCAGCCTCCGCCCCACTCCGCCGCGGCGGAGGTTGGGATCCACGGCTATCCAGTACAGGTCATAAGTACGGTCGGTGAGTGTTCGGGGGCCATAGCAAGCGTAGCCGAGGAGGCGGCCATCTTCTTCTTTATCGACAAGCCAGTAATAACCGGAGCGTTCCGAACCCTGGGCCTGGTATTCGTCCCAGAGCTCATCCACAGTCTCGACTTCTTCTTTACTGAAAACACTGGTATTGGCGCTGATGGCATGAATCTGTGCACCATCCTTATCACTTGGAGCCGAAATCATTTAGATCCATCCTTCCCGTTTCAGCCCATACGTAAGAATGCGTTCAACCATGTGCGGATAGGTTATCCCGGCGGCGCGGGCGCAGTTGTGGAACCCAGCATCGGGTGAAAGTTCAGGAAGTTCGTTGATGTCAATCACGTACGGGATCCCATTGTTGAAGCGGATGTCCACCCGACCCAGGTCGCGCAAGCCCATGGCGCGGAACGAACCTTCGGCAGCCTTTTTGATGACCTGCGCCTCTTTGCGATTAAGCACAGCCGGGACGCGGGCGGGAATATTCTGGTAGTAGGGCGAGTCTGTCAGCCATTTGGACTCGTAGGTGAGCAGCTGCTCAAGGGGGTTTGTCACCCAGGAGAAATCCTGTTCTGAGATTGGTAGGATCTCAATCACTTCATTTCCCCACATCGCAACTGCCAGTTCACGACCACAGACGAATTCTTCGACCATGGCGGGTTCTTCGTACTTGTCAACAATATAGGCGATCTTGTGGAACAGGCTTTTCCGGTTGGAAACGACAGAGTCCAGGTCGATCCCCATGCTGGCATCTTCCACGGATGGCTTGACGATGACCGGGAACTCCAGATGGAAATCCCCTTCGGCGCGCTCAAAGACCTGATAGCGGGGTGTGGGAACTCCGAACTGTATCAGGCGTTCCTTGGAGTGCGGCTTGTCAATACACATTGCAATGGAATCGGCAGCCGCTCCGGTGTGTTTGAACCCCATCCGTTCGATGAGACGAATGACATTCACGGCACCCAGGTTATTGCCGTTGAAGCCATCACAGTTATTGAAGATGAAAGTATCTTTCGGGGGGAACGAAGCAAGAATATCCTCGAGTTCCTCGAGATTGCCCCTGACCGCCAATTTTGTGACCGAGTACCCCAGGCTGGTCAATGCCTCATACAAATTCTGTGCACCTGTTACCGTATATTGGACTGCCACTAAATCTTGCGGATCGCCTTTGGTTATTTGTGAATCATCATTGAAAAGAATAGCAACTTGAAAACTCTTACCGTTCATCGAAACCTCGGATGAAAATAACTCCCTTTCAAGGGAGAATGGTACGCAAACGTTTCAAGCGCGTTTGCGCCTTGATGGATGGCCTGCGGAAGAATAGAACAGGATTGTTCATGTTGAAAAATATCATACTCTGATTTTGAATCTTAAAAAAAGTTATTTTACAGATCTTCCGGGAATCGCCGCAGGGATGGGGTATATATGGGGTAATGGGTGGGTTATGGTGCACAACACCCCATATATAACCTCACTTTGAATCACAAGTTATTCATCAATATGTATGAAAATAATCCGGAATCTGAGCTAGATTTCCAGAACGGGTTCATATCCAGGGTGTTCAATCTGTAGCTTAACAAAATCAAAATGATTGTGTCGTTGCGAACCGCCGAAGGCGGTGACACTTGCACCTGCTGCAAGTTCAGGTGAGCAATCTCCCAGCTTGCGAGGGGACTGCTTCCCGGAAGAACACCGGGACGATGTCGTCGGGCAGGGAACGCCCTCCTCGCAGCGACACACGACTTTGTAAAATGCTTGCGTTCGAATCATAAGCCAATTGACTCTCACCACTTTCTATTGTAAACTTCCTAAACATCATCCACATGAAACGAGGAACCCAACATGAAAAAGAAGCGTAATCTATACCCCGTGTTTGTTGTGATCGTATTCTTCTTCTTCACGCTCCTGCACCAGACAGATAAACTATTAATCGGTTCGCTGCAACTCCCCGTCAGCAAGACCTTTGGCCTCAACGATCTCCAATGGGGATTGGTCAATACGGGCGCTCTGATCGTTGGGACGTTGTTCTACCCGATCTGGGGTTACCTGTACGACCGCTACGCACGCGCCAAATTACTGGCATTGGCCTCGTTCATCTGGGGCGCGACCACCTGGCTGAGTTCGATCGTCCACACTTACCCCGCCTTTCTTGCGACACGTTCCTCCACCGGCATTGACGATTCATCCTACCCTGGCCTGTACAGCCTGATCGCCGACTATTTTGGCCCCAAGGTACGCGGCAAGATCTACGGCCTGCTGCAACTGACCGCACCACTCGGTTACCTGATAGGCATGATCCTGGCGCTGATGGTAGCCCCGCTGCTGGAAGGGAAGGTCTTCCACCTAGATGGGTGGCGGACGATATTCCTGATAACCGGTTCGCTGGGGATCGTGATGGCAGTTGTCATCTACTTTGGCATCAAGGAAGTGCCGCGCGGCCAGTCCGAACCAGAATTTGAGGGGATGGAGGAGATCGGCCAGGTGCGGTTCAACTGGGCCTCCTTGAAGAACGCCCTGCAAAAGAGGACCATGTGGTTCGTCTTCCTGCAAGGCTTCGCAGGAGTTTTCCCCTGGAATGTGATCACCTATTTTTTCTTCGGCTACCTGATGCTCGAACGCGGCTACGATAACACCTCCGTCCTGCTGACGATGGGTCCGGTCGTCATTATCCTGGCGGCTGGTTACTTCGTCGGTGGTGCGCTGGGTGACTGGTTATTCCGACGCACCCTTAAGGGACGTATCCTAATTTCCAGTATGGGTGTCATCCTCGGCGCGCTCTTCCTTTTCCTTGCCCTGAGGACCCCGGTCGCAGACAAAACCACCTTTTTCATCTGGATGAGCCTGACGGCCATCTTCATGCCTTTCTCCTCGCCTAACGTGACCTCGACCGTATTCGATATCACCCTGCCGGAAGTCCGCAGCTCGGCGCAGGCGGTTGAGTATTTTGTTGAGAACAGTGGCGCAGCCCTGGCACCGACCATTGCCGGCGCTATCGCTTATGCCGCACACAGCAAGCAATTTGCAATCATGACCGTCTGCATTTCAGCCTGGGTGCTGTGTTTCTTCCTGTATTTGGGTGCGCTGTTCTTCGTGGATAACGATATCAAATCCCTGCGCGCCCAGTTAGCGACGCGGGCCGCGCAGAAAAAAGCCGAGAAACTGGTATAAACCACCGTAGGGGCACGAGATCTCGTGCCCCTGCCAGTTAATTTATGGAGATTGTCCAAATCGACCTTACCAACAGGAAACAGGTTCGGGATTTTCTCAACCTGCCATTCCGAATATACCGGGATGTTCCACAATGGGTCCCGGCATTGGAAGGCGATGAGCGCCGCCGCCTGAACCTTAAGAGGTATCCATTTTACAAGCATTCCACGGCTGCCTTTTTCCTGGCGTACCGGGATGGCCTCCCGGTGGGACGCCTGGCTGTGCTGGATAACCATCTGTACAACGATCACAATCACGAAAAAACGGCTTTCTTCACACTGTTCGAGTGTGAATCGGATCTGGAGTCTGCTGGCGGATTATTCGAGTCAGCCTTTGGGTGGGCGCAGCGAGGCGGGTTGAACAAGATCATCGGTCCAAAAGGGTTTACAGCACTAGATGGACTGGGACTGCTGGTCAAAGGCTTCGAGCGGCGTCCAGCACTGGGACAGCCGTATAATCCGTCTTATTATCTGGAACTGGTCGAGTCCCTGGGTTTTGAGCAGACAAGCGAGATCGTTTCCGGCTATTTGGGAGAAAATATCCAGTTCCCGGAGCGAATCCACGAACTGGCAGTCCGCATCCAGGAGCGACGTGGCCTGCATATCGCCCGTTTCCAAACGCGCGGCGAACTGCGAGCCGCCCTCAGCCACCTGAAAGCCCTCTACAACGGTGCGCTGGAAGGGACCAGCGGTGGTACGCCCATCACTGACGAGGAGATAAAAACTTTGGCCGACCAGATGCTCTGGTTCGCCGACCCGAACCTGATCAAATTCGTGATGAAAGACAAGCGACCGGTCGGCTTCCTGCTGGCTTATCCCGATATTTCCGCAGCACTGCAAAAGACGAAGGGACGCCTTTTCCCCTTTGGCTGGGTTACCATCCTGCACGAACTGCGGACGACCGACCGGATCAACATCAACGGGGCAGGGATGATCGAGGAATACCGCGGCCTGGGCGGGACAGCCATTTTATACAGCGAGATGTTTAAGAGCGTGGTCGAAAACCCGCATTACCGCCATGCCGAAGTGGTGCAGATCGGCATGGAAAATGACAAGATGCAGCGCGAGATGGAGAATTTCGGCGTAGAATTTTATAAGATACACCGAATGTATCAAAAGAATCTCCTGTAAGGGTACATTAATACTTGACCCTTACCTATGTAGTCGGTTGAAAGTATTTATAACAATGTATCTTGCCAGACTGTCGAAAACGGCGGCGAGGACGCCGCCTGGAGCGTAATTTAACTAAAAACTCTTTCGAACAACTACTTAGAAACAACAATTGGAGGCGTAAATGGTCAAAATTGTTGCCGATACAACATCCGGGCTACCGCGTGAATTATTGAAGGAACTTGGCATCCCGCTCATCCCCCAGATCGTCATCTTTGGGGAGGAGTCCTACCGCGACGATACCGAACTGGACACGGCGGCCTTTCTGCTGAAACTCAAAGCATCGAAACAGCTCCCCAAGACCGCCGCGCCGCCTCCGGCGCTCTACCACCCGATCTTCGAGCAGGCGCTCAAAGACGGGGAAGAGGTGGTGGTTGTGGCTCCTTCGGCCAAGGTCAGTGGGACGGTGCGCTCGGCAGAAGTAGCCGCGCAGGATTTTCCGAAACTCAAAGTCCAGGTGGTGGATTCGCTGACCATCGCCGGGAACCTGGCCAGTCTCGTTCTGGTGGCGCACGAGTGGGCGCGGGCGGGTACCAATGCGGAACTCATCGTCAGCCGCCTGAACGAATGGATCCCACGCGGACACATCTTTTTCCTGGTGGATACCCTTGAATATCTGCAAAAAGGCGGCCGAATCGGCGGGGCGAAAGCCCTGTTGGGCGAAATGCTGCAAATCAAGCCAATCCTGTGCCTCCAGAACGGACAGGTGGAGCCTTTTGAGCAGCAGCGGACGAAGAAGCGGGCTCTGGCACGGCTGGTAGATATCGTCGAGGAACAATGTCCCAAAAGCACCGAGGCGCATTTATGCCTGATGCAGGCCGATGCGATCGATGAAGCCGAGGCGCTGGCAGCAGATCTGAGGTCCAGGATGAAGCTGACTCATATTCCTATCTATGAGTTACCTCCGGCAATTGTTACCCACGGCGGGCCGGGCGCATTAGGCATCGGGTTCTTTGTGGCATAAATATCGCTATGGTATAATTCGCAGGCTATTGCGAAAATTCCCACGAATGTGGTTATAGGAGAGTACCAATATGTCTGGACACAGCCACTGGGCAACCATCCGCCGCAAGAAGGGTGCGGCAGACGCCAAGAAGGGTGCCATTTTCACCCGCCTAGCGCGAGAAATCGTCATGGCGGCACGTGAAAGCGGCGGCGACCCGGATAGCAATTTCAGACTAGCGCTGGCGATCGAAAAAGCCCGGGCCGGGAACATGCCCAAGGAAAATATAGAGCGCGCCATCAAACGTGGCACCGGCGACCTTAAAGACGGCGCCATATTTGAAGAAATCATATATGAAGGTTTTGGGCCGCATGGCGTGGCGTTCATGCTGGAATGTGTCACCGATAACCGCAACCGGGCCGTGGCAGAAATCCGGCACCTGCTCAGCCGCGGCGGCGGGAATATGGCTGAAGCTGGTGCGGTCGGCTGGCAATTCAGCCGCAACTCATATTTCGCTTTCCCTGCCAGCCAATTGAATTATGACAAGGCATTTGAGCTGGCAGTTGAAGCCGGCGCAGAGGATGTCCTGGAAGATGGCGAAAACATCGAGATCATTGGCCCGGTAGAGGCCTTCAAGAAGATCAGTGATGCCCTGCAAAAAGCAGGTGTTTCACCCGATGATGCCAGCTTGCGCATGATCGCCAAGCAGGACATGGAATTGCCCGTGGACCAGACCCTGTCGGTGCTGCGCGTGATCGAATCGCTGGAAGAATTGGACGATGTGGCCAACGTTTTCCATAACCTGAGAATTTCTGATGAGGCACTGGCGGCACTCGAGGCCGAATAGATATGGCGCTGGTGTTGGGGATCGACCCGGGGACGGCAACGACCGGTTACGGTCTGGTGCGCGACCGAGCGGATGGCAGCCTGGAATCAGTCGCTTTCGGCACCATCCAGACCCCAGCCGGCATGGCGGCCCACAAGCGTCTTTCGATGCTCTTCCACCAAATGAATGAGATTCTGCTTCTCCACCGTCCGGATTCGTGCGCGGTGGAGAAGTTGTTTTTCCAGCGTAATATTTCCACAGCCATCGCCGTCGGACAGGCGCGCGGCGTGTTGATGCTGGCGATCAGTGAGGCTGGTTTGGACATGGCCGAATACACACCCAACGAGGTCAAGCAGGCCGTGGCCGGGTATGGGAACGCCGGGAAGAAGCAGGTGCAGGAGATGGTGCGTGTTCTGCTGGCGCTGCCGGAAATCCCAAAGCCGGATGATGCCGCCGACGCCCTAGCGATTGCGATTACACACCTGAACACACAAAGATATGGTGAGCCATGATTGCAACTCTACGCGGTGAAATCACTCAAATCGAAGACAATGCCATCATCATCGAAACCGGCGGGGTAGGCCTGCGCGTCTTCGTTCCGAAGCCGATGCGCGAGCGGATGAAGGCCGGAGATGCCATTTTCCTTTTTACCCATCTTGTCATCCGCGAGGATGATTGGAAGCTATTTGGTTTCGAGTCCCAGGCGGACCGCGAATTGTTTACGACTTTGCTTGGCGTGGATGGGGTTGGTCCGCGCACAGCGCTGGCGGTACTCTCGACCCTGAACCTGGATACCGTCCAGCGGGCGGTCTTCAGCGACGAACCGGACCTGTTGAGCCGCGTCCCGGGAGTTGGCAAAAAGACGGCCCAGAAAATGGTACTCTACCTGCATGACCGGCTGAAACCAGTCAGTGGATTGGAAAGAATAGCTTCCATGTCCAATACCGATTCCGAGGTCCTGGCAGCGCTGACGGCGCTGGGCTACTCGGTTGTTGAGGCGCAGACAGCCATCCAGTCCATCCCGAAGGATGCGCCGGATGACGTGGAGGAGCGCCTGCGGATGGCCTTGCAGCAGTTTACCGGGAAGTGAGTAATAAAGAATGAGTTAAGAAGTGATAAAACATGTGGGCGGAATTTATCCGCCCGCATGTTTTATAATGTAAATATGAGGCCTCCTGCGCGAATCAAAACCAAAAGGCTGGTACTCCGTGTCCCGGCACTTAAAGATGCAATCATCCTGTTTGATACTTACACCCATGACCCAGAAGTGACCCGTTATGTGATGTGGCGTCCGCATACGAGCGTTGACCAAACATTAGAATTCCTGAAAGGCTGCTTTGCAGCCTGGGAAGGTGAAAAACGTTTCCCCTACGTTATTATGCTCAAAGGAACGGACAATCCCATTGGGATGGTCGATTTTCACGTTACCGGTTCCACCATAGGAATTGGTTATGTAATTGGACGAGCATATTGGGGCAAGGGGTATGTACCGGAAGCGGTTCAGGCGATTGTGAAATGGGCGTTTAAACAGCCATCAATTTATCGCGTCTGCGCTGACTGCGATGTGGAAAATACTGCTTCAATCCGAGTGATGGAAAAGGTGGGGATGCAGCGTGAGGGGTTGCTTCGGCGCCACACCATCCATCCGAATATCAGCAATGAGCCAAGAGATTGTTTTTTGTACGCGATTGTGAAATAGCAGGCAGTATAATTCAGGGGCATTTTTCAATTTCATTTATTATTGATCGAAGTTTATCTTTGGTTTATTCATGTCACTCGTCACCGCTACAAACCTCTCCAAATCCTTCGGCCCAGTGGACCTGTTCTCTGGCGTCTCGTTTGCCATCCCCAAAGGTTCGCGCCTGGCCCTGGTGGGACCCAATGGCTGCGGCAAGACCACGCTGCTGCGTATCCTGGTCGGGCTGGATGAACCCTCCGGCGGGAAGATCGCGCGCGCTAAAGCCGTCCGCATCGGTTACCTGCCGCAGGAGGCCGAGTTCGAGATGGAAGGCACTGTATGGGATGCCTGCTTTGCCGTCTTTACCGACCTCATCGACCGGCAGGCGGAACTGGAAAAACTCGAAGCCGAGATGTCCGCCCAGGAAACGCGCGACCAGGCCCTGGTTCGCTACGGCCCGCTCCAGCACGAGTTCGAGCGGCGCGGTGGTTACACCTTCCACACCAACATCAAACAGGTACTGACCGGCCTCGGTTTTTCATCCGACGATTTCCACATGCCACTTGATCATCTCTCCGGTGGCCAGCGAACACGCGCCTTCCTGGCCCGCCTGCTGCTTTCTGAGCCTGACCTGCTAATGCTCGACGAGCCCACCAACCACCTGGATATCGCGGCGGTCGAATGGCTGGAAGGCTACCTGAGCCAGTGGGGTGGGGCGGTGGTAATCGTCTCGCACGACCGCTACTTCCTTGACCGGGTGGCAAACGGCATCCTGGAGATGGCCTTCGGCGCCACCGAGCATTATTCCGGCAATTACTCAGCCTACCTGCGCACACGTGAAGAACGCTGGGAGCACCGGCGGGAAACGTTCGAGGCTGAAAAAGAAAAATTGCTCAAAGACGTTGAATACATCAAGAAAAACATCTCCGGCCAAAACGTAAGCCAGGCCAAAGGCAAACTGCGCCGCCTGAGCCGCATCGTCCAGGCCATCGAGCAGGTCGGCATGGAGGCTGTGGTCAACCAGAAATGGATCGAGATCAGCGAGGAAGTGACCATTGGGACGTCGCCTTTCGGGCCGGAGGAAGCGGAAAGACGTGTGCGGGCGCTGCGCGCTCCCATGCGGACTCTGCCGCGCCTGCATCTGAATCTGCGCTCAGCCGCCCGTTCCGGCGAACTCGTTCTGCGGACCTCAGACTTGAGCATTGGCTACCCCGGACGTTTACTTTTTGCTGCCCCGGATATCGTCCTGCGGCGCGGCGAATGCGCAGCCCTGATCGGCCCCAACGGGGCTGGCAAGACCACCTTCCTGAAAACCGTGCTTGGCCAGTTAGAGCCGTTGGAAGGCGAAGTGAAGCTGGGAGCGTCACTGAAAATCGGTTACTTTGCCCAAGCGCACGAAGGACTGAACCCTGAAAACACGCTTATCAAGGAAATCGACGCGATCATGCCGAACTGGCTACCAGGACAAATCCGCGAATACCTGGGCAAATATCTCTTCTCCGGTGATGAGGCCTTCAAGAAGGTATCGGTCCTCTCTGGCGGCGAGCGAGGAAGGCTGGCGCTGGCAAAACTGGCTTTGCAGGATACCAACCTGCTGCTGCTCGATGAGCCCACCAACCACCTGGACATTCCCTCGCAGGAAGTGTTGGAAGCTGTCCTCGACGACTACGGTGGGACGATCTTACTGGTCACACACGACCGCTATCTAATCGACGCCCTGGGGACGCAAATCTGGGAAATCGAACCAGACGAGTCGCAGCTGACCATTTTTGAAGGAACATACAGCCTGCGACGGGAAGAGCGCGAACGCCTGGCCGCTCTGCGGACCGCAGAAACAGCCCAAACAGTTACACCACGCGCGGCGCGCCGCACAGTGGAACCGGCCGCGAAAGAAGAACGCCGCCGGATCGCCCGCCTGCAGGAATTGGAGAATAAAATCGCAGTGCTGGAGGTGCAGATGGCTGAACTGGGGCGAAAACTAGAAAATCCCCCCAAAGACACGGTGGTGGTCCGCAAGTGGGGCAACCAGTACACGGCTCTGCAAGCAGAGATGGACGGGTGGCTGGCGGAATGGGAGCTGATGCAAGATCAATTAATCAACGAATAAACATCTAGGCCGGGAACCAATTTCTTCCCGGCCTTTTGCATTATTTCTTTTTATTCCATTTTAGCTTCTTCGCTGGAGGTTCCAGTATTTCCGCAGGTTCCACATGGACGGTGATGTCTGCGGGCGAGACGATGGCATGGATGGCGTTCTCGATCACTTCGGTGGCTGCGTGCGCCTCGTTAAGGGTGCAGTTGCCATCCATCGTGATGTGCATGTCAATGAAGGTATGCGCACCGGATGGGCGGATGCGGATGGCGTGCGCATCCACCACACCGTTCACGGAAGCGGCGACTTTCTCGACTTCGTCGGCCAGTCCCCTGGGGGCGGTATCCAGCAGGGCAGAAACCGTCCGCCAGCCGAGTTCCGCGCTGATATAGATAACGATGATGGCTACAATCAGGGCAGCCAGCGAATCTGCCTTATGCATCCAGTCCAGACCGGGGACGTAGCGGGCAATGGTCAACCCGATCAAGCCAATGATAACCACTGAGGAGGACCAGATGTCGGTGCTAAAGTGCAGGGCATCTGCTTCGAGGGCCTGGCTTTTATACTTGCGGGCTGCCTTGTACAGAATACGCGAGCGGGTATAGTCAATGACAATGGAAGTGCCCATCACGATAAATGACCAGATGGAGGCTTCAACTTTTACGTTTACGAAGAACAAGCGCTGGATGGCCTCGTGAATGATCCACCCGGAGGTGGCCAACAGGAGCACGGTCTCGAAGAGAGCAGAGAGGTTCTCGATCTTGCCGTGGCCGAAGGGATGCTCCTTATCAGCGGGCTTGTCTGAGACACGCACGGCGAAGTAGGTCATAGCCGCTGCAACCATGTCCAATCCGGAATGGGCGGCTTCAGCCAGAATACCAAGCGAATTGGTCAGGAGGCCGACGATGAGTTTGAAGACGGTCAGTCCGATGGCGGCGATGACGGAACTGAGAGCAGCGGAGCGCTTATCTTTTCGGGCTTCTTGGTCTATCATGGTTCCCTTTCAAATAGAAGCGATTATAACGCAGGAAACGCGAGCCTGATGCAAGATGACGAATGTCATGTCTTTTCTCACAACGAGGTCGGAACATAAACCTTTTTTGAATTACAGGTAGAATTAGATCAGGGTTTGAAGGAGAATTTGATGGCCTATTTCGCTCTTTGTATCTTCCTTTCCGCCTTTCTGCTTTTTCAAATCCAGCCTATGATCGCTCGTACCATCCTGCCCTGGTTCGGCGGCACATCGGCAGTGTGGTCCACCGTGCAGATGGTCTTCCAGGTGGTACTGACCGGCGGGTACGCCTACGCCAACTGGCTCACCGGCAAGACCCGCCATCGGGAAATAATCCATCTGGCGATGCTAGGCGTCTCGCTCGGACTGATGCTGGTGCTTGGCCTGGCATGGAAGTCGCCCATCACGCCCGACGTCTCCTGGAAGCCGGTATATTCGGGTTTCCCGGTCTGGGATATCTGCAAACTTCTGTTCGTTTCAGTCGGCCTGCCGTATTTCCTGCTTTCCACCAACAGCCCGCTGATGCAAGCCTGGTTTCACCGGACTTTTCCTGAAAAGACGGCCTATCGCCTTTATGCGCTCTCCAATGCTGGTTCACTACTCGGACTGGTGACGTACCCAGTGCTGGTGGAACCTTATCTAACGCTGGCCTGGCAGGGGAGGCTTTGGTTGCTGATGTACATAGTTTATGCGGGACTAGCGGCCTACGGAGCGATTAAATCACTGCGGATAAAACCGGTTGAGGAATCTAATCCGGTGCCTACCATAAAGGATTCCGGTCCGCGCCCGACTGCGAGAGACTACGGTCTGTGGATCGCCTTGGCGGCTGCCGCGTCCATCCTGCTGCTGGCGACCACCAGCCAGATCACCCAGGAAGTGGCCGTTATCCCGTTCCTGTGGGTGCTCCCGCTGACGATTTACCTGTTCTCGTTCATCCTGGCCTTTTCCGGTGAGCGTTGGTACTCACGGCAGGCATACCTGATCATCCTTTTCATTGCCAGCCTGCTGGTTGGCTGGACGCTGGGGCATTCGGACGCACCAGGCATCCCGGCTCAGATCGGGATTTATTCGCTGGGACTGTTCGCGGCCTGCATGGTCTGCCACGGCGAGTTGTATCGCCTGCGTCCGCACCCGACGCACCTGACCCGTTTCTACCTGATGGTTTCGGTGGGCGGCGCTATAGGTGGGGTTTTTATCAACTTTGTTACCCCGTTCATTTTCAAAGGTTACTGGGAGCTGCCGCTCGGTTACACCTTGTGCTGGCTGCTGTTCCTGGCTGTAACGTTCGTTGCAGCGAGTGTTGTACGCCAACGCTGGGTTTTTATTTTGAACAATGTGCTGCTTCTGAGCATGGTGTTCATTTCAGGTGCGCGTTCCTATCTGCTGATTCACACCGATCTGGATGCTTCACTGTACCGTGAACGCAATTTCTACGGCGTTGTAAGTGTCCGGGAACTCGGTGTGCCCGGCAGTTCCTCAGACCGTTATGCCCTGGTGCATGGTGTGACCATTCACGGTTACCAGTTTGTTACCGCGGAGCAACGAGATCTTCCCACCTCCTACTATGGCAAGGCCGGCGGCGGGGGGCTGGCAATTCTCAACCATCCAAAGCGAGGTCACGGGATGCGTGTCGGTGTCCTGGGATTGGGGGTTGGCACACTGGCCGTATATGGCCAGCCGGGCGATGTTTATCGCTTTTATGAAATCAATCCACTCGTCATTCAACTGGCAGAAGGGCAGGGCGGTTATTTCAGTTTCCTGGCTGACAGCCAGGCAAAGATCGAAATTGTTCCAGGTGACGCACGCCTTTCGCTGGAGCAGGAACTTGCTTCGACTGGTTCGCAGAGCTTTGATGTGCTGGTGCTGGATGTTTTCAACGGCGACTCCATCCCCGTCCACCTCCTGGACCGGGAAGCCTTTGATCTCTATCTGCAACACCTCCAACCCGATGGGATCCTGGCTGTCCATATATCGAACAGCCATCTGGATCTCGTCCCGGTGGTCTGGACCCTGGCTGATTATTTCGGCTTGGGACGCATCGTGGTCGAAGATCCTGGCATGGGAGTGGAAAATTTTCCATCCATCTGGGTGCTACTGGCGCGCGACCTGTCCCTGCTTGAAGCGCCAGCTCTGCTTTCCCGAGCTCGTCCGATGATTGGCTATGTTTCCCCTGTCCGATTATGGACAGACGATTACAGCAACCTGTTCCAGATTTTGAAATAAGAAAACAGGGCAGCCATGTCGGTCACCCCTGCCGGTTATTTCGTGAATTTATCGCTGGTATCGTCCAGCGCCTTGACCTCTTCCGGCGTCAGCCTCCAGCCGATTGCGCCGACGTTCTCCCCGGCCTGACGAGCCGTCTTCGCGCCCGGGATGGGAAGCCCGCCTTTGCAAATAACCCAATTCAATGCCACCTGACCGGGAGTTTTTTCGCCATGGCTTTTGCCGATTTCGGTCATCAAGGCGATCAATGGTTTAATTCCCTTCAAGGTTCCGCTGGAATTGCGTCCTCGAATTCCCGGCGGCGGGTTTTCGGGGGTGTACTTGCCGGTCAGTAATCCCTTTGCCAGCGGGCTGTAGGCAATCAGTCGCACACCCAACTCTTTGCAGCGGTCGAGCAGGCCGTTCTTTTCCACAGTCCGGTTGAGAAGGTGGTACTCCACCTGGTTGGAGGCCAACGGGAGGTTGTATTTCGACAAGACGGTATACGCCCGCTGCATCTGGGTCTTGCTGAAGTTCGAGATACCTGCCGTGCGCGTCTTGCCCGATTTGACCACCTTGGCCAGTTCTTCCACCCAGAACTCGACCGGCATCGGCGGGAATGGAAAGTGGATCTGGTACAGGTCCACATGCTCCAACCCGAGCCGCTCAAGGCTGCGGTTAAGCGAGTGCAGCAGGGCGCTGCGGTTCAGCCTCCACGGGAAAGGCATGAACTTGGTTGCAACGAGGACCGGGGTTGTTGTGGTTTTCAGGAATTGGCCGAGCAGAGTCTCGGAGCGGCCTGAACCGTAGACTTCGGCCGTGTCCACCAGGTTCACGCTACCAGCCAACGAGGTCTGGAAGGCAGCGGCAATATCGTCGTCGGAATAACCACGTCCGTAGTTCCACATGGTGCGGTCACCCCAAGCCCAGGCACCCAGCCCCATCTCAGCGTTGTGCAGGAAAAGCGTTTCTTTGGCAAGTAGTTCGGGCACGATTGGCTCCTTTGGTGAAAACAGCGCGATTATACAGGTCTTTGCCAAAGTCTACTGCTATAACGCAGTACTTTGTAAAAGCCTCTTAATCCCCGCCCCCTGAACCCCGCCCCAATGCGGGGGAAAAGAGGATCTTGGGGTGTTGACGGACGGCTTTGCCGTCCTCCAACACCCAAAACCCCGAGTTTGTGAAAACCGTAGCGATTGTAACACATACGCTAGTCAGCGCGCTTGAATCGGGTTACAATCGGCTCGATATTATTTCAGGAACTTAGCGGCCGCGAACCCTGCCCCCACCCCGAGCCTCCCCCATGTTTGATGAACTTCTGCCGGCCTTGGGGGAGGGTGCCCAGGAGGCAGGAGGGGAGGGTTGGCGCTCCCTGAGTTCCGGGAGGCTTATATGAACCAGATCCCGGAAGGAGATCGCGAAGAGTCTCCGGCTGCTTTAGCGCAGCGGTTGGAGCTTCCTTTCAAAAACCTGATCCTGCTGAGGCGTGCCCTGACGCACCGATCGTACGTCAATGAGCACCACGAGGCGTTGGAAGATAACGAACGCCTGGAATTTCTGGGTGATGCCATTCTGGATTTTGTCACCGGAGCGTGGTTGTACAATCACTTCCCCGAAATGGCCGAAGGCGAAATGACGCGTATGCGCTCGGCACTGGTCTGTACTGAGCAATTGGCCGAGTTCGCCCGCGCCTTCGATCTGGGGTCTGCCATGCGTCTAGGGCACGGGGAAGACCAGGCTGGAGGCCGGCAGAAAGATGTACTTTTATGCGCCACGTTCGAGGCTGTGATCGGGGCGCTATACCTTCAAAGAGATATTGCCACCGTCCAGCGTCTGGTCCACCCCATGTTGGAACAGGTAAGTGAACAGATGATTCTTTCACCGGATTCACGTGATCCCAAAAGCCGCCTACAGGAATGGTCTCAGGGAGAGAGATTGGGCATCCCAAAATATGTTACCGCGACCATCAGCGGACTCGATCACCAGCGGATGTTTGAAATCGAAGTGCAAATCAACGGTAAAGCCTACGGACGTGGCAGCGGGCACAACAAACAGGTTGCGGAGCGCTCGGCTGCCCAGGCTGCTTTGGATGCCATCGAAAGATCCTGAGTTTTATCCCCAGAAATCCAATGCCTTTACGCCTAAAATCCCTCGAACTACACGGTTATAAAACCTTTGCTGCAAAAACCAATTTTGAATTTGCCGAAGGTATTACTGCCATTGTCGGGCCGAACGGCTCCGGCAAGTCGAATATTGCTGACGCGCTGCGCTGGGTGCTGGGGGAGCAGACCTACAGCCTGTTGCGCGCCAAAAAAACAGAAGAT
>CAIQQN010000283.1 GCA_903873975.1 uncultured Anaerolineales bacterium | reverse complement strand
TCTGCGAAGGGCAGACCAGCTGGCCCTGGATGACCTGTTCACGTCCGCCCGGCAGCACCTGGCCGCGGCGCAATATGCATCGCACGCCCTGCCCTTCGAGGTCTTTCTACTTTCGATGCTGCTCGAGGAGCACAAGGAAGTGATGAAACTGAGGGAGCGGGTGGAGGCGTTATCGACGACTCGTCCTGTGGGGATCCCCTAGCGGGGATGATATGCTTCGCGTTAGCCGCCTCGGTTAGCAGTCGCCCGATCACCTGATTACCTTGTTCTTGAAAGGATCCTTTTATGGCCGATCGTAAACTTTCTTCCAGTACCGAACTTGCCGTAGAGCCGGATGTAAGTGATCTTCTTCTTGTCGTGGATGTATCCGATAATACAGATGGTGCCACCGGTACGAATAAGAAGATCCTTTGGTCCACTGTCAAGGCCAATAGTGTTGCAGATGCTTCCCTCGTTGCTAAAGGTAAGGTGGAGCTTGCCACCGCCGCCGAGACTACTACTGGCACGGATGCAACCCGGGCCGTCACTCCGGATGGTCTCGCCGGGTCGGATTTCGGCAAGCGCATTGTCCAGATCAAGGTCATGGATGATGCAACCGTTCTTACAACGGGCGAGGGGAAAATTATTTTTTGTATTCCGTCTGAATTAAATTGTTTCAATCTTGTGGGTGCTCAGGCTTTCATTACGACCGTGAGCTCATCTGGATTGCCTTCAATTGGCATCAGGAATGTCACAGATAGCGTGGAAATGCTCTCCACGAACATAACCATAGATGCCAGCGAGTATACATCCTATACCGCTGCCACCGCCCCGGTGATCGATGCGGCCCATGATGATGTGGCCACCGGGGACCTCATGGCTGTCGATGTAGATGCTGCCGGCACCGGAGCCAAAGGTCTCGGCGTCATTCTTACGTTTCAATTGCCATAGAGTTGATTATGTCTAATAGAGAATTGATTGCTTCTTATAATCATCATTCTATTTTGTTCGTTGATGCTATTGGCCAGGAGTTTCTTTTTTCTGGTGATGTTTCTGCCTTTGATGTCTGGTTGGCTAAGGCGGTTTATCCGATTGTTATCGATCCTGATTTTACTGAGAGTACCAATGATGGTTTTATTCGTGGACAAGATACATCCTATGCAATCGCTCGTTCCACATCTGGTTATTTTGATATTGCCGGAACTACAATTAGGGTTGGGCAATTGTTTTCTTCTCCAAATTATTCTGTTTGGCGTGGTTTTCTTAAATTTGATACCAGCGCCATCGGTGCAGGTTCTGTGGTAAATCAGGTTAATTTAAATTTGGTTGCTACAAATGATAATTCTTCAACAGATTTTGATGTTCAGATCGTTAAACAGGTTTGGAGTGCTCAGGATCCACTTACTTCTGGAAACAAAGAAACTGCTTACGATAACTGTCTTTCGGGCACTCTTGATTCGTCCATCTGGCGTAATACCAGTGGTATGAGTCTTAATACGCAGTATGTTAGTGGTAATCTTGATAATTCTTGGATTAATAAGGTTGGTAATACTTATTATTCTTTAAGAAGTAGTCGAGATTATTCAAATACAACACCAACAGGGGGGGAAGATATCCAAATTGCCAGCCAGGATAATTCTACAGTCGCTTATCGCCCTACCTTGACTGTCGTCTATTCCGCCGGTTCAGCGTTTATCCCCAAGATCATCATTATTTGAAGTTGTGCCGGATCTTAAGAGCCTATAAACCAAGATCAAGAGCATGGCAATTACGCGGACTGTCGCCCTTCGGGTTCCAGTCCGCTGCCACGTTCGGCGTAAAGCCTCGTAAATCTAGAAGAAAAGCAAAAAGAACGTACTAGCAGAGTGCACGATAGCACACGCGCACCCTGTCAAAGAATAGCAGAGATAAAGTACAGGAATCATGGGCTTGCAAATTTCCTGGGCTGCTCTAATCCTTCATTAGCGTATTGTATAACAGCTCAAGTATTTATTCATCTTCAGGAATATCTCCTAAGTACTTTTCATATGCCTCAATAAATTCAATTACATCTGGGACCATCATTTCTTGATATGTGCCGTTTTTTTTCTTTACCCTCAAACGACCGGAATTATACAATCCCTCTACGTCTTCTAATTGTATTTCCTTATTTGTCCAGGGCCTGGGTAGTCTTTTGACTACAATACGTTGGTTAGTCAGTATAGCTTTGCCGCTTAATATACTGATAATCATCATTGCTAACAGAAAGGCTCCATATAAACCGCCTACGATACCTATAATAGCAAAAAAACTACCCATCCATTCACATAGGATAAAAATGATCATGAAAAGGATCAATGCAATGAAAAAGCTGCTCCAGCCTTTGGTCCAACGCTCGATAATAAGTATCCTCTCGCCAGTGCGAAGAGGTAAGTTTACAGAATCCTGTGTACTTTTGTTCATTACAAATCCTTTCTATTCAGAAAAAAAGCTGACTATTTATTTAGTGATTATTCAAAAGCTTAACTTCACGAATCTCTTGCAATGGTCCATATTCATTCTTACTATGAAATCGTTGAGCTCACATATATCATTCATTTTTTCTTTCCAATTTACAATCTAATTTTAACTATTGTAAAAGAGGAGCAATTACCCTCTTTATGTTAATTACCGTGTTTAAAAGCGCTATCCTTCTGCCTCCAATCTCTGCCCGTTTTTTTAGATCACGGCAAGATCGCGGACTGTCGCCCTTCGGGCTCCAGTCCGCCGCCACGCTCGCCGTAAAGTCTCGCAAATCTAGAAGAAGAGCAAAAAGGACGCCCTGGCAAAATGCGTTAAAGCCGCATATTGCCATAACGGGCAGAGACAAGATCGGTATTTTGGGCTAGCTTTTTCCTTCCGGCTTCGCCCTGGGGCGGATCGGGGGCAAAACCGGCGTGTTTCACCGGCCTCTTTAAGTGGTAAATCTTATAACCGGTAAAACACCCCTGCCCCCTTCCAAAGCACGCCTCAATAGTCTTCGTGTCGCAAAGAACATTCAGGCCAAAGCTTAATCTGTTCTTCTTATATAGTGCGTTGGGTTATGGTGCTTCGCCTGTATCCCGCCGCACTTAAACGTTTTGGCATGTCCCTTGCCGGTAAGACTTGAGACAGTATAGCCCCTTTTATGTTGGGGGCTAGAAAGAGCAGTCGAAGGGAATGGTATTACAGGACTACGGGCGAGTTCGCGTCCAAGTACTATAACCATCCAAGAGCGTATTAGTTGCGGGGTCGTACGTCCAGGCAAATGGCCAGTTCTGATTCCAGATGTAAGGCGGATGTGCCATGCAGATTACCGGTGCGTAGCCACTGAATAATGTTGCTGTAACCGTGTCCGCATCACCTGAAGCATGTGCTGCATATAAAGGATTCACATTAATATCCTTCTCACATACACTTGCTCCATAGTCAATGTATTTGAATTGCCTCTGACCTGCGAATACTACTTTTTGGAGGCTGCCATCCGCGGGGTCTATCGACCACCAGGTGCCCTTCCATGGATCAGATGGTCCTTTGGCAGAGGTTGCCGCGATAAGACTAAAAGCCACGACGCTGACGATGATGAGAAAAAGCCACTTATTTTCGTGTTTGGAGTTCATATTTGTCTCCTTAGAGAAAATAGCCCAACTATGTAAGAAATCGGGTGGGTAAAAACCTTCGTTGGTTTCGCTGCAATGGAGTGCTGAAATTATATTTCCATATTAGCACGGGAAAAACTTTATTTCAATGGAACATTGGTTCTGTGTTTATGACTTGCACTATTGGTGATTTTCTATCTGCTATCTGCAAAGTACGTTTTACTACACAAACATTGAACAATGCTGATGAAGGCCCGAAAACTTAACCCCCATCATGTATGTGAAAGTCATTTATTTTGTAGAGTATTTCTCCCCAAAACGTACATACACCCTGGTAAAATGCGGCTGTTCTGGCCTACCGCTTCGCTCCGGTGAAAAGTATCACCGTCACTCTCTCAGGCCAGAAATGGTATCGAATATTCCGGTGTTGGCTTCCGTGTGTTTTATGTGGCCTGTTTACCATACCTAAAATTCTGTTTCATAAAAAATATTCGTATAATTCATGTCAGGGTGGTGACGAACATGGTAAAATCATGAGCATTTCCCCAAAATTCTTCACCAGTTGGACCTAAATGAAAGCTATTTTATTTGACGTGGAATTTGCATTAAAGGACTTTTACCGGAATTCGTAGATTATAATGACACGAAATTTGTGAAAAAATATACAAAGCCATTTGGAGGATC
Organism: uncultured Anaerolineales bacterium; assembly: GCA_903873975.1. Taxonomy (GTDB): domain Bacteria; phylum Chloroflexota; class Anaerolineae; order Anaerolineales; family Villigracilaceae; genus UBA877. The sequence goes on along the minus strand of CAIQQN010000283.1, from coordinate 11,502 downwards.
CATGCGACCATCAACGACCTTTATTCAAAACAACCGCCAGCGCCAGATCATTTTCTTGCTGATCCTCATACCTGTGTTGATATTGTCCTGCTCTTTTACAGATCCCAATTGGCTTTACGAGCCAACCGATCAACCTACTTCAACTCCAACTGAAACTTCAATTGAAATGCAAAGCGAACGAGCCACTCCAACTGAAACTTCAATTCCAACTGAAACTCCGAATCCCACCACAGTTGCGTATGTGGGCGGATTTGCGGGTTCATGGGATACGAATTGGGGAGTCATGACTTGCAGTGTAAATGGCCAGACGGTAGACTGCAATTACACCCATGATACAGGTAAAATTCAAGCTACGTTGGGTCTTGATGGAACGACCATGGAGGGGACGTGGTCTGAAGCTCCCTCCTACCAACCACCCGAGGATGGTGGCAAAGTGACTTTCTCTCTTTCAGAGGATGGCAATTCCATCACTGGCCATTGGTGGTACGGTCAGGATGGTGAAGGGGGGTCTTGGACAGGAACCCGAAAGTAGGAAATCCTGATTCAACCAGAGAACAGCGTTACTGCAGCAGGCGACAAGGCGACGTGTGGTGAATTGTCCGCGCTGTGGACTTGTCACAAATAATCTCTTTGGCTTCCCCCTTGCCGTCTTCGGTTCGGCTTCGCCCGCGCATTGCACTCGCCAGGCCTTTTCCGTTCCTCCCTCCGCCTGTCATCAGCGGATACAGCACCGCTTGCCCATCATGCCAGGAACAAGAGCACGGCACATTGTCCCGGTTTTTTTTCGGGAAGAACGCGGACGGCTGAATAGTTCACCAGCCGTCCGTCGCCGCATTTTTTAAACTCGCCGTAAAGTCTCGCAAATCTATGAGAAGTACAAAAAGAACGCCCTGGCAGAGTGCGGGGTATCAAAGCAGCCCGCAAGCGCCGCCTCCGCTAAAACGATAGTCCTGATTGAGCGTTGACCGTAGAAAATCTAGGCGGCGAATATTGAGAGGGGGCGATCGCAGCCCCCGCCCATTACAGGCGGGGGCAAGTTTATAGTTGCTTAATTCCCAAACAACAACAGATAGAACTCGGCTGGCTGGGTATAGCCACCATCTGCGTCCCAGATGTAGACCTGTATTTTATCTCCAAAGTTGAAGACACTACAAATCGCGTTGCGCGTGTCCGTATAGTCACCGTCAATCGAGCATTGGGGATACCTGTTTGTAACATCAAAGCCAAAATCTATCGTGTACCACTGGGACCCGCGAGTCACAGAAGGTGTATTTGAGTTGACGTTGTTGAAATAATCATAAATATAAGGGGCATCACCTGCACCACGCAGGATATGGACACCCGCCACCACCGTCACGCCGGCAGTACGGTGCAGAAAGGCCGCCATTTGTTCGCGGGTTACAACGTCACCGGGGCAGAAGTGGCCGGACAAATCGCAGCCGTGTGTGATCCCATTGAAATCTAGCCAATGGATATCGTTGTAGAAAATACTACTTGAAGAGACATCGCTGAAGGGCCATGCCAGCACGGTAATTGCTCCTAGGCTTCCAGCCACAATTGAGGTTAGAATGAAAGCCGTGATGATAAGGAAGATCGTGCGCTTTTTCATGAGAATCTCCTTTTCTGAGGTGAACATCTGAAATCGAAATTTTGTAGATCAGACAGCGATCGCAGTGGAACCCGGCGTGGTTCATTGTGCTCCATTGGATTGCAATAAGGAAGCATGCCAGACTACGATCGCCCTTGTGGGGGGAATCATCCGTTCGAAGGTCCTATTCTTGAAGTAGTTGCCTCCTTTCCTTATGCGCTCTGGCGGGTAGATGGAGTTGCGATTCCAGCACAATGGTCTTGAATATTGTGATTTGGTTAGGTCACCATATCAGTACTATACAAGTTCATAACTTACGCCCACCTATTACTATACAAGAATATAAAAATTAATACAAGACCCCCTGGGCTAGATCTAAAGGTTTTTTCAAAGCATGATTTTTATACCCCAGCTTTGGCCCTTCCCAATGAGCAAGGAGAAGCCCAGCTTACTTGCCGGGCTTCAACTCCACTTGATATTACCGAAATAAGAATGACCTGGCAGAGTATGCCGCGGCAACCTTCGGTCCGCTCCTGTAAGTGCGTTCGCTAAAGCCTCTGGATTGGCGCCATAGGCTTCCCCCTCGTGTGCGGCGGATGGCTTTGCCTCGCGCATTGCACTCGCCAGGCCTTTTCCGTTCCTTCATCCACCGGCCATCAGCGGATACAGCACCGCTTGCCCATCATACCAAAACCAAGAGCACGGCACATTGTCCCGGTTTTTTTTGGGAAGAACGCGGACGGCTGGGTAGTTCACCAACTATCCGCTGCCTCATTTTTTAATAAGTAAGCCCTGGCAGAGTGCGGGGTTTCAGCCGCTCGCATCTCCAAGCGGCTTCCATATCCCAACCTGCCGTATTCGTCATTGAATGCACCCTTCGGGAACACAAGCGCCCTCCACATCCAGCGCCCGAACAAACAGATATAACTACTTACCAATTTCTCCAACGGAGAATATAATCAGGGTACATCTTCGAGGAAAGAAGGTCCCCGTGACTGCTCAAGAGCTGCTGGATGCGCTCAACAAAGTTCAGGATAAAACAAACTTAAACCCAACCGCGGTTTGGGCATTGATCGAATATTTAAAGGAAACCTGGAAAGACAGACTTGGCAAAAGCGTGAGGCCTTTTGACCTGGGGGATGCCACGAGCCGTTTTTATGTTGATCTCTCCCAGAACCGGCTGCCCGAGAGAATAAGGAAATATGCTCCAGGGACAGAACCAATGCTGCGGAAATTCTTTGGCGCAGCTGAAAGCAACCTGCCGCAGTTTTGGGGGCGATGTGTTGAGATCTGGAGCGTTGCCCTCGAGTCGTATCCTGATTTTGCCAAAGAAGTGAAGAAATACTTTGACATGCTCCTACAGTCAAGCCTGCAAAGGAAACATGCCACCTCCCCTTCAACCTCGATCGAGTCATCCGTACCTGTTGCTTCCGAACCACTTAAAGTACCAGAGATGGAGACTATTCCGGTTACCACCGGCGACAAAAATGTTGCTGAAACTCCCGCGTTGCCATCCGTACCCAAAGATGAACCGGGACTGAAAGTCCTCCCCAAGAATGCTTATCTTGTCCTGAGCGGCAGATGGGTCATCCCACTCAACCAGTCCTTAATTAAGATTGGGCGCGATTTGGATAACCATATTATCCTGGAAGATCCGCGTGTTTCACGCTCCCATGCACAATTAAATCTGATCAATGACCGTTTCGTGATTTTTGATATGAACTCGACCGGGGGAACTTACGTCAATAATCAGCGGGTTGACCAGGCGGTCCTTTATCCAGGCGATGTAATCTCATTAGCAGGCGCCTCCTTCATCTTTTCCCAGGAAATGCCTGCCAAACCAGGTGAGGCGATAACCATTGAATTGGGATCACCCTTCCCCGCCGACCGGTCCACGGCAGTCATTCGCTGGGAAAATGGAAAGCCGATAAAGAAAACTGACGAAACGAATCTGCCCAATCTACCGAAGACAAAACCGTTATGAGGCCAGGCGCTTCTATTTTCAGCATGACGAAAAAGCACCCCTTAAAATTCCACCACATTCAAAAACATTTCTCCCTCGTTCAAGTTACCATCCCGTAGTTCTTAATTACATTCATCAGTACTTGGTGAAACAAGGGATGCAATGGTAAGATCTGAAGCTGGGGGATATCGTCCCCGCAAATGGTTCCCCATGGAACCAACGCAGGGCGGTAATTGTGTTCCGCATTTTCTTTCTTGAACGGGAAGAGTTTGTATCAAGCAGGTACTTATTGCTTTGTTATCGTGCTGTCTCCCACAATTTGTTAATAAACTTCAGCGGGTTGTCAGGCAGCGTTGCTGGAGCGCAATGCGCTCCAGCAACAATATGCCAAGTCTGATAACCCTCCCGATATCGTCCAAGCGCTTACTTGACCAGCTCAATGCTCTCTGGCTCGATGTAAGGCTGGCCCGCCTCAGTCACCCGCACAAACCCTGTGACACGGAGCACCTTCTGCGTGTCCGCCTTTGAGCCGGGGTCGAGGGTGACATTCCCTTCAACCGCCAGGCCAGCCTGCACGTAGATGGCGCCACTGTCATCCCGGATGACCCAATCGCTGCGCGTGACCGGCGGCCCGCTGCCCGCCTCTCCCAGCAAGTCCCAGCCCCGGTAATAGCCGACCAGGGTGACTGAGAGGCCCTCAAACCCATTGGGATCGGCGAGGATGTCTTTGACGATCTGGGTGAAAAGGGGAGTGGTCATTGTCGGTGCGGGTGTCGGGCTTGCGCTTTGACAGGCAGCTAAAGCGGCCGTCAGCAAGCTCATGACAACAAGGAGTGAAAGGTTCTTATGTTTCAATAAGCAGCACATATCGGTCCTCGCATTTCAATCTATCTCGTATTATTTTCTGGAGCAGCCTTACTAATTGCTTCGCGACACAGTTGCTTCGCTTGGCGGCGGTTCAAACGATGATAGACCCTTGCTGAAAGTATAACATTTTCATATGAACTATACAACTACTTTAGACAGGGATCAACATCAACCTGCTTGAAAAACATCAAACGAATGTCTATAATGATTGTGAAGGTATTCACGCTATCCTCCAAACCACAAATCAGACCGAATCCTTCTCCGTTCTCGAAACCTTATACCAATCAGAAAAGGAGGCAATTACTGCAACCGTGAAATCCTCAGAGAGTCCATCCCTACAAGGAAGCATTAAGGGTTGTGCACCCTTGGGAACGCAACGCCATCATTCAGACACCGTCTTCGAGAGAATGTTTTCAAAAGGAGAGAAAAATGAACAAGCGTACCATCTTCATCGCCATCACCGTTATCATCCTGACCTCGATCCTTTCCGGCAGCCTTGGCGCCATCACCGTGCTGGCCTGGCCCTTCGGCGATATCAATCCAGGTGATTGGTTCTACAACGATGTCGCCTGGCTGGACGCTAATAGTATCACCCATGGCTGCGGCGGTGGTAACTACTGCCCCGATAGCTATGTAACCCGTGCAGAGATGGCAGCCTTCCTGCACCGCGAAGCCGGCGCGCTGGCAGCTGCCAGTGTGCATGTATTACGCGGCGCAGGGGATGCTCCTTATATTGTCGATTGGTTCAATAATGTCAATGGAGTTGAACCTAGTATTTATGGAGGGGCTGGCGTCTACTCCATCAGCCTTGGTTTTGACACCTCAAACCGGTTCCTTGTTTGCACGATCGATGGCGGCTCGGGCGATATGCGCAACACGGCCTGCAGTGTCTATTCTGCCGGCTATGCGGTAACTGTCTTCATCTGGGATCAGGATAACAATTTTACACAGCCGGCAGATTTTTACCTGGTGATTATCGGCCAGTAAACGACCGCCTCCCGTTTCCCGGATCCCTTGATCCCCTGCCGGAGGCATGGACCCGGCCGGACTTTGGCGCGCGAATCATCCAAGTAGTGGCTATCCCCCTCCGGTTTGGGAGGGGAATATAGGCGCGTTGATCCTGGACAGGCTGTTGCTCGACTCAGCCAAGCCTCCGAAGTCTCCACGACTTCGGAGGTTTTACGCTCTGGATGGTTGTGCAAGCGGATGGGAATAAAAAGCATATTAATTATATGACAAAATTTATCTAATTGGTGTATAATAGCTTATACTGAGATAGGAAGAGCATCTACATCCAATGATGCAGCTTATTCCTCTGCCCTATCAATTTTATACAAAGGAGAAAATTCATGTCAACTGAAATGAAACAAACCACATGGCCAGACCCGACAAAGGTTGCCGGGGACGTTTACAAGATGGTAATGGTAAACGATCGTGTGCGGGTATTTGATGTCCGATTCAAACATTTTTCATCTTCCTGCGACGCTCTCTCCAAAGGCATCGCGGGAAGATAGATCTGGAAGTGAAACTATGAACCGTTACCTGGTCGAATCCACACACACCGCTGAAGATTGTCATCACGCGGTGGAGCAATTCATCATCCACGGGCACATCATCAATTTCGATTGGGGCTGTGAGGCTGGTGTGCATTCCAGCTGGGCGATCCTCGAGGCAGAGAACGAATCCCAGGCACTGTTATCAGTTCCCTCGCTCCTGCGCTCCAAAGCGCATGCCACTCGATTAAACAAGTTTACGCCCGAAACGGTCCAGGCGTATCATGAATGACCCGGATCTGTCTCGGCATGATCTGTGAGCCTCTCGCTTACGCCGGTTATGTGCAGCCCGGCGCTTGAGTTCGGGAGTTGGGCTGTTGTGTCAGATCGTTCATATCTTTCAATAAGGAATTAGCACCATGATTACAAGACAAGCAAGTATTATTATTGATCGCCCGGTTTGGCAGGTCTTTGAGGAATTGATTGATACTAAGAACCAGCCCCGGTGGGATACTGGGTTGCTAGAAGCATGCCTCGTGCCTGAGGGTCCCGTTAGGGTTGGCACAAGAATAACAGAAGTGCGCAAGTTCATGGGTCGCATATCTGAGAACACTGGAGAAGTAATAGAGTGCGAACCTAACACCAAGATCACCCGCAAGTCTGTCGATATGCCCATGACGGTGTTGGGAACGGTCACCTTTTCTGCCACCTCCTGTGGCACAATAGTCAATTGGAGATGGGATCTGCAATTCAAGGGCCTCTTTGTTCTGGCCGGACCAATGATCGCCAATTCAATGAAAAAAGGCTCCGAAACGAGCCTGCACGGTTTGAAGGACTTGCTCGAGAGCCGGGTTATAGAGGCTTTTGAGCTCCAAGAGTAACCTTGGCCAGCCGCTATCCAGGTCATTGAAAAGACCGAAGCCCATGCCCTGGTGATCGAATTGAAAGAGTCACACATGGTACCACCAAACGACAGTTGAGTACCTAGTTAGACCGACGATCTTTCGAAGAGGCGTGACATGATCAATCGACAACCAAAGTTAATATCCGTCGCGTGGGCCTGAGCCGCAGGCTGGGTGCTGGCCAGCATGGGCCAGGTGATCTTGTATGTATACTCCACCAACCCGAATGATATATCGCCGGTCACATATGTCTTGGGGTTTGCCGGCTGGGCCATCGGAGCAGCGGGTACCATCCGTTATGTGCGCCACCGGTTCGGAGCGGATGCTTATGTCATTGCCTTGAGCGTGGCTGGTTGGAGTGTCGGAGCTCTAGTAGCAGTGGTGCTTGGGCTGTTCTGGCTGCAAACGTGGAACGTTGCCTTCTTTGGACCAATCGTGGGTGTGGCCCTCGGCGGTGCAATCGGCGGAGCCCTCACGTTTCCGATGCAGTCACTCTCATCTCCGGCAACTATTGTGCGTGCGAGTGTGCGGAGCGCGTTCAGCTGGGGCTTGGCGTTCCTGGTATTCCAGATCCTGGCGTTCTATGCAGGTTACATCCTGATGCTGATAACGGCGGTCCCGCTGGCCCCGATCGTTGGTTGGGTCTGGGCAGAAGTCCCCGGGTGGGCATTGCCGGCGGGTGTGGGTGGCCTCCTTGCTGCGCTGCTCGCCTCCAGATCGCTACAAATCACTGAGCGCGAGGCGGTCTAACCCCGGTCTCGAGCCGACGGCGCGAAACTCGCACGAGCGCGGCGCGGCTCAGGCCGAGCAGTTGGCATCCTTTCATTTCCTCCCCCATCTCCTCTCCGCCCAATCTTCCATTGCCATCCTTGCATCTCTGTGCGACCGTCTCACATAACTCTCTGCTATAATCTCCCCGATGATCCTGCTCACCGGTGGCACCGGCTTCATCGGCCGGGTGCTCACCCGTCAACTGGTCGAAACCGGCCACCAGGTCCGCATTTTACTGCGGCCGTCGCTGCGTACCCCCCGCCTGCCCACCGGCGTGCCGGTCGAAGTGGCCGTCGCCAGCCTGGGCGACTTGCAAGGCCTGCGCGCCGCCATGCGCGGCGTGGAAACCATCTACCACCTGGCCGGGGGCGAGGGCGGGGGTGGGCGCGCCAACCTGCAGGCCGTGGATATCGACGGCACGCGCGCCTTATGTACAGCCGCCGCGGACGCCCGTGTTGGGCGCATCTTCTATCTGAGCCACCTGGGCGCCGACCGGGCTGCCGGTTTCCCGGTGCTCAAGGCCAAAGGGATCGCCGAGGAATACATCCGTAAATCGGGGATCCCGCACACCATCCTGCGCGGTTCGATCCTGTTCGGCCCGGGCGACGAGTTCACCACCGGTCTGGCAATGCTGCTGACGGTCGCACCCGGTTTCCTGCCCCTGCCAGCCAGGGGCGAGACGCTGCTCCAGCCGCTGTGGGTCGAGGACCTGGTCACCTGTCTCATCTGGGCCCTCCACAGTCCCGAAACAATTGACCAGACTTACGACCTGGGTGGCAGCGAGTACCTCAGCCTGCGCCAGTTGGCCGGGACGATCATGAAAGTCATCGGACGGCCTCGGCGGCTGGTCGACTGGCCGATGCAATCCATACGCGCCCTGACCATCATCATGGAATCCATCTTCCCGCGCTTCCCTGCCTCGATCTTCTGGCTGGATTACCTGGCCGTCAACCGCACCTGTCCTTTGGATACGATCCCGCGCATCTTTGGACTGATACCCGCCCGTTTCGCCTCCCGCCTGGACTACCTGCGCAACGTTCACTGGACCCGGCAACTGCTCCGCAGACTGGTTACCCAATATGGCTGAGTGGACCATCCATCTCCTGGAAACCCCCGAAGAGATGAGCGCGGTCGAGGCGCTTCAACGCCTGGTCTGGCATGACTCCGAGACCGATGTGATCCCGGCCCACCTGCTGCTGGCTGTCGTCCATAACGGCGGGCTGGCGCTCGGTGCATTCGTGGGGCGTGACCTGGTGGGTGTATCTTTCGGCTTTCCCGGCATCTATACAACGCCCGACAATCCACGCCTGAAACACCACTCGCACATCCTCGGCGTCCACCCCGATTGGAGAGGGAAAGGCGTCGGCTTTGCCCTCAAGCGTGCCCAGTGGCAGATGGTTCGTAAACAGGGCCTCGACCTTATCACCTGGACTTGCGACCCTTTGCTCAGCCGCAATGCCCATCTCAATATCTCCCGCCTGGGCGCGGTCTGTAATACTTACCTGCGTTCCGAATATGGCATGATGCGCGATGGCCTGAACGCTGGCCTGCCTTCCGACCGTTTCCAGATGGACTGGTGGCTGAATACCAGGCGTGTGGAACGACGCCTCAGCCGCCGCTCACGCCCGGTCCTGACCCTCGACCACTACCGCACCGCTGGAGCGACCCTGCTCGAAGCGCGCACGAAGCGGGGGCCTGCTCCCCGTCCACCGGAAGAACCTTCCTCGCTGACGGGAGCCCTGCTGCTGGTCGAGATCCCGTCCGATTTCATGGCCTTGAAAGCCGCTGACCTGCCCCTGGGGCGCGACTGGCGCTTTTTCACCCGTGAGGTCTTCGAGGATGCCTTTGCAGGCGGTTATTTGGTCACAGAATTCATCCATGATAAAGGACGCAGCTTCTACGTCCTGACGCATGAGGACGCCACCCTCCAGGGTGATGAGACGCACGGTGCTGTCCGGGCAGGATTTTCTTAATGTCGGTTGGTTCAACCATCCTGGCCTTCGCGAAGCACATCATTCCTGCATTGGGTATCCTCCTCGTAAGTGTGAAAAAAGGGGGTTTGGCGAGTTTCACTCGCTAAATCCTCTTTTTTTCTTTCTTCCCCCTTCGCTGGAAAAGGGGGATATAGGGGGATGGGGATGGAAACTATTCAACCGGGTACAGCACCAATCCAACCGTACCGGGACCAAAGTTTGCGGCCAGCGAGATGGAGAGATCGGTCAATATCGTTTCTTTGCTGTTGAAACGTTTCTTCGCCTCCGCCATCAAGGCCTTGCCGGAAACGATATCGCGCGCATGGACGACGCCCAGATAGATCGGCTGGTCGCCGATCTCTTCCACGGCCATTTCGATGACGCGCTCCAGGGAAGCCTTGCGGGTGCGCACTTTTTCCACCATATCCACCAGGCCATTCTTGAGCACAGCGATCGGCTTGACATTTAGCAGCGAGGCAAGCGCGGCAGAGAGAGTGCCAACCCGCCCGCTCATCCGGGCATATTCGAGCCTATCCAGTGCCACGATGATCAAGACGCGCTCGCGTATGCCTTCCAGGTATTGGACGATCTGCTCCACGCTATTACCGACCCGTTCCAACCGGCGCGCTTCCCGGCACATCAGCCCCAGGCCCAACGAGCCTCCGGCTGAATCGACCGGTACGACTCTGAATATTTTTTTCAATTCCTCGGCGGCTAACACAGCCGAGGCATATGTTCCAGAGAGTTTGCTTGTCACATGGATGGATAGGATGGTATCGCCCTCTTGAGCGATCTTTTTGTAGAATTCCATGAATTGATGCGGGGAGGGCTGGGAAGTCTTGGGGATCTTCTTGGTTTCGTCCACCAGCCTGTAGAAGCCCTCGTTGTCCAGGTCAACATTTTGCAGGTAGGTTTTCTCCCCAAATTGGATGTTGATGGGAATGATGTCAATGTTGTATTCTTTTTCCCATCCAGCGGGCATATCGGCGGTGCTGTCTGTTACGATATGGTACATAATCTGCCTCCTTGGCTGATACCAGATATCATCTCTGACTGATTCCGCCGCACGGATTAGATGAAGTGTGCTCCATTACTTCTCCTCGTGTTTCGGTTTCCGGCATGGCTTTATCCCTGCCGTCGGGAGTTGATAAATTAAACACTGCTGGGTTTGGAAAGTTCCACTATAATACCGTTTCGCGCATCAAAGCGCCTCCATCATACATAAAACATTTGTGCTATAATAGGTCCATTCCCAATAACGAGGTTCGTATGTCACCTAATGTCATCCGCGTGGTTGGCGCACGCGAACACAATCTCAAGAATATCACCGTGGAAATCCCGCGTGACAAACTCGTGGTTATCACGGGTCTCTCCGGCTCCGGTAAATCCTCCCTGGCGTTCGACACCATCTTCGCCGAAGGCCAGCGGCGCTATGTCGAGTCTCTCTCTGCTTATGCCCGCCAGTTCCTCGGCCAGATGCAGAAACCCGATGTTGATTACATCGAAGGGCTCTCCCCGGCCGTTTCCATTGACCAGAAAGGCACCTCCCATAACCCGCGCTCGACCGTTGGGACTGTCACAGAGATCTATGACTACCTGCGACTTCTCTTCGCCCGCGTCGGCATCCCCCACTGCCCGGTCTGCGGGCGGGAAGTGGTCAAACAGTCCGCCCAGGAAATTGTGGATGCAGTCGGGGCATTGCCGGAGGGGACCCGCATCCTGGTGTTGTCGCCGGTGGTGCGCGGCCGCAAAGGCACCTACCAGGCCGTCTTCGAGGAGATCCGCAAAGCCGGGTTCGCCCGCGTCCGCGTTGACGGGACCGTTTTCAACCTGGATGATGAAATCACCCTCGACCGTTACAAGATCCACACCATCGAGGCGGTGGTGGACCGGTTGGTGATATCCGCTTCCGGGTCCGAACAGGAGCGGACGGCAAACATCACCC
>CAIQQN010000282.1 GCA_903873975.1 uncultured Anaerolineales bacterium | reverse complement strand
CTGGTGGATGCCGCCAAGCACGATATCCTGGCGACCGACGTGGCCATGACCGTCCCGGATGACTATCCGCTGGGCACCTACACGGTGCAAGGGCAGATCCGCGACCTGGCCGGGAACGAGACCACGGTGACCTTGATCTTGATCGTTAAATAGGAATGGATGCGGAACTAATACATGACAGGTCAGGTTGGAGGAATAGATGTAATTGATCTCCAATCTGACCTGCAAACAAACACTAAGAGTAACCATTGAGAAACCTTGGGAGAATCATTGCACTGGTAGGGATCAGCCTGATCAGCTTGTTTGCAGCCAAGCCAGTTCTGGCGTTCCCGCCCCTCCCTTGCAGTTTCTATGGAACGGTCAAAGTTAATGGTGTAAATATCCCTGATGGAACACTCATAAAAGTTATGATCAACGGACAAGGCTATTCTGAGGAACAAACCCAAACCTATCAAGGTGATTCGGTGTATGCCATGGATATCTCAGGAGATAACCCAGATACGGTTGTTATCGAAGGAGGGCAGGATGGCGATACGATCATGTTCACCATCGGTGGAATCATAGCAGATCAGACCGGCACATGGAGAAGCGGTTCAAATAACAACCTGAACCTAAGCGCCTCCACGACTGAAACCTTGATTGCACCACAAGACACGCAAACTCCAATGCCAACCCAGACCGCGCTCATCATTGTGAATCAGTCATCACCCAATCCGACAACAAAGGCACAATCCACTTCAACAACTGATGTTCTCACACAAGGTTCACCACAGTCAACAGAATTAAGGCAGTTCACCCCGACAATCCAAGCTGTCACCAATCCGGAAAAAAATACGGATAATTCGAGCAAGACAATCGTGGTCATCGGAATTGTTCTTGGTGTATTCATTCTCTTAACCATCATTTGGTTAATTTATGTACGTAATCCAAAGGTATCAGAATCACCTGACCAAAAGGAGGTCAAAAAATGAAGAAATTTCGTTTGCTAACTGTTCTGATTTTGACTTTTGGCATGCTTCTTTTTGAAGTACAGCCAGCATTGGCCGTTCCACCAACGCCATCCAGCTTCCATGGAACGGTTAAAATCGATGGTGCCAATGTGGCAGGCGGTACGGTCGTCTCAGCCAGGATCAATGGCGTCCAATATGCCTCCACAATTGTCACCACCTATTTGGGAGATACTGTTTATGCTCTGGATGTTCCCGGCGATGACGATGATGTTCCAGGCATTCAAGGCGGAGTGTCGGGCGACACCATTGTCTTCTTCATCGGCAGCATCCAGGCGACACAGACAGGAACCTGGCATAGCGGAAGCAGTGTAACCCTAAATTTAACCGGGTTCACTGCACCAGGTGCCTTCAGTAAGACCAGCCCTGCGAATGTCGCCACCAATGTTGCGACCAATCCGACGCTATCCTGGGGCATAAGCACCGGTGCGACCTCGTATGAATACTGCTACGCCACCGTCACCGGCTGCACCAGCTGGACTTCGGTAGGGACAGCCACCTCAGTTGGCCTGTCCGGGTTGAGCAACAGCACCACCTACTACTGGCAGGTGCGCGCCGTCAATGGTGGTGGGAACACTTTGGCCGACACGGGTACATATTGGTCATTTACAACCGTACCCCCAGCCCCAGGTACCTTCAATAAGATCAGCCCAGCGAATGGCGCCACCAACGTTGCGACCAATCCGACGCTATCCTGGGGCACAAGCACCGGTGCGACCTCGTATGAATACTGCTACGCCACCACCAACGGCTGCACCAGCTGGACTTCGGTAGGGACAGCCACCTCAGTCGGCCTGTCCGGATTGAGCATCAGCACCACCTATTACTGGCAAGTGCGCGCCGTCAACGGTGGTGGGACCACTTTAGCTGACTCGGGTACGTACTGGTCGTTCACCACGACTGCCACCCCTCCTAGCACCTACTACACCCTGACTGTCATCAAGATTGGTCCGGGTGTCGGTACGGTAACCAGCACCCCGACCGGGATTAGCTGCGGAGCGGACTGTTCTGAATCCTACGAAGCCAATACCAGCGTTACCCTGACGGTCACACCATTACTCGGCTCCGTTTTTACAGGCTGGAGCGGTGCTTGTACTGGTACGGGCATCTGCACGGTGATAATGAATGCAGACAAGTCGGTCACGGCGAATTTTGCACTTCTTTTTGCAGATGTGCCGGCTAATCACTGGGCTATCTCATGGATTGCACGGTTGTATTATGCTGGTATCACCAATGGTTGCGGCACCAATCCGCTCATATATTGCCCAGAGAGCTCAACCACCCGCGCTGAAATGGCAAAGTTCCTTGAGAAAGGAATGCACGGCTCGGCCTACACCCCGCCTCCTGGCACAGGCTTGATCTTTGCTGATGTGCCTCTCTCCTACTGGGCGGTCAACTGGATCGAGAAACTCTACGCGGATGGCGTCACCATCGGTTGCCAGGCCTCACCGCTCATCTACTGCCCAGAAGACTCCGTTTCACGTGCTCAGATGGCGTTGTACCTGCTGCGTGTTAAACACGGCCATGATTATCTCCCGCCCGCCGCTGTGGGCATCTTCGCGGATGTTCCCGTCACCCACTGGGCTGCCGCCTGGATCGAGGAGTTGTATGCCGAGGGCATCACCAACGGCTGTAGCGAGACCCCGCTATCTTATTGCCCGGATAACCCAGTCAAGCGGTCCGAGATGGCAAAATTCCTAGTGACAATATTCAATTTACCGTAATTAAGTTGTGGTAAGAATAGCCCTCCAGAGGCTTACCTTTGGAGGGCTATTGATTCACAATATTGACTTCAGTACTCAAGAAATCGAGATATAAAAATAAATGCCGGCGTAAGTCAGCAGATAAGGTTAAGGAACACGAGGGAGAATATTAATCACCAAGGGGGACGCTGTTGAGGAGTGAGAAGTGAGGAATGGGGGCTTGATTAAAGAACATATGTTCTATATAATACATCCTGATGACAAAGCAATTACAGGACGTATTTGTACGATTGGGATTGAGAGGTGTAAAGGGCAGGCGGATTTACGCGCTGGATGGAGCTCTAGAGACCGCGCTGGTGGAACAGGCTTCATCGGTTCGAATTTCATCCATACCCTGCTACAGATGGAGCAGGAAGTGCGGATTTTCAACCTGATGCCCTGACCTACGCAGGCAGGCTGGAAAATCTCCAGAACCTACCTGACGACTCCCGCCACACTCTGGTGGAGGCAATATTGGTAACCGGGAATTGGTGTAGAATATCCTACGCCAGCAACGGATAGACTTTATTTCTCTGTAGCAATTCCCAATCAGCAGTTTTGTAAAGCATCTGCAAAGCACAGACCAGCCCGATTGAATGATAATACGAGTGATGAATAATATGACCAAAAAAGTGCTTGCCATTGATGATGACTCTGCCATGACCGAATTGCTGACCCTGCTGTTAAGAACGCACGGGTTCAATATCCTGACAGCCAACACCGGAGAAGACGGCGTGGCGATCACCCGGAAAGATCCTCCCGACGTGATCATCCTAGACCTGATGATGCCCGGCATGGACGGATGGGAGGTGTGTACTGAAATACGAACGTTCAGTAATGTGCCCATCCTGGTTTTCTCGGCGCTCGACAGCCCGGGCATGGTGGCCAGTGCCCTGGATGCCGGCGCAGACGATTACCTGGTCAAACCCGTTCCCAGCGGGACACTGGTTGCGCACTTGAACAAACTGATCCGCCGCACTGATATGAATAACGGGAAGATATTCATACCTCAAATTGCTCCCCTTCCAGCCTAGGAGGATCTTCGCAAATTTTAGCGCAGGCACCAGCCTGCGCTTTTATATTTTTATTATGCTAGAATCAGGTTGTTCTCTTCAAGGAATCCCACCTGACATCATAAAAGATCTTCGGAGTTCTGCCATGCAAACCTGTTCCAAGTGCAATGCTTCTTCCCCCGATCACGCCCTGGCCTGTGTCAACTGCAGCGCCGCCTTGAGCGAATTCTCCGCCACTGCTGAGGCGCTCAAGCGCATGAAAGCCAACCCGCGCATCCGGGCCATCCGCGTCACGGTGGCACACGATGCGTGTCCGCACTGCACCGAACTGATGAAAACCTACCCAAAGGATGAAGTGCCCCATTTGCCCCAGGAGGGCTGTTCGCACGAGAACGGCTGCAGGTGCTTCTATGAGCCGGTGCTGGAAGAAACGGCAATTGTCGGTAAAGTTGCGGAATAACCCCCACTCAACCTCCCCCATCTGAAAGCGGGGAGGGTTTTTTTTCACAGCAAAGTTTTCAGCGCATCGGCAGTGACTTGCGGCGCTTCCATCATCGGCATATGACCGGCACCTTCGATCTCGACAAGAGTACCCTGCTTCAGCGTGGCTCGGATCGAGCGGGCGCGTTCGACGGGGATCAATTTATCGGCCAGCCCGTGCACGAGCACCACCGGAAAATCGAAGCCGGAGAGAATGCCGGTTGAATCAAGGCGGTCGGCCATGGCGCGCAGCGCCCCGGCCATTCCCTCCGGACGCTGCCGAAGCATGAGCTCCTTCAGCCTGGCTTGCAGAACGGGGTCATCCGTAAGCTTGAGGGACATGCCTTCGGCCACCTCCCGGACACCATGAGCAAGTATATGTTCCGCTTCCTGGTTGCGCCCAACTTTCTTTTCGGGGGGATCAGCCAGAGCCTGGGAGGCGACCAGTCCCAAGCCCAGCAGGCGCCCTGGATAAGCACGCGCAAACGCCAGGGCAGCATATCCGCCCATGGAGTGACCGACGATGGCGGCTTTTTTGATCTTCAAAAAATCCAGCAGGGCGGTGATATCCGCAGCCATATCGGCGAGCAGGTAAGGGGTCGGGGTGGTGCCGGATTGGCCGAAGCCGCGCAGGTCGGGCAGGATCAGGTCAAAGTGCTTTTCCAGCAGGGGCACGACCGGGTCCCAGATGGTATGGTCAAGCGGATACCCGTGGATCAACACCAGCGGCGTTCCGCTCCCGCGGCGTTCAAAAGCGAGTTCAAAACCGTTCACAGTTGCTCGTAACATATTTGCTCCTGGCGGCGTCCTCGCCGCCGAGGACGGCGGCGGGAGCAGATTCTAACATTTCCAATTCACCTTGACTTTCTGTTTGCTGCCCAGGCGGGTAAAGTATTGGACGAAACCATTCTTACAGCCGAACTCGTAGATCCTGCGGGTCACGTCCACGTCAACCTTGCAGTATTCAGCCAGCTTGTCCAACTCGCCGAGGCGCCACCACTCCACTGCCTGGAGGCCGGAGGCAGACTTCGAATCGCCAAGGGTGGCACGCGCAACCGAGTCCAGACTTACGCGGAAACTGAGGGTGTGGAACAGGTCGTCCATGATGTCGAGGGTGGGTAAGAACTGGAGGCGTTCTTCCGGAACGTAGGGACGGAGGACTTCATAGTCGAAACCTTTGACATTGAAGCCGATCACCCGCCCGGCGGTTTTCAACTCGGCGACGAGCGCCGGGACATCCTTCTCCCAGTAGAGGGTGAAATCGTTCCGAACCGAGGACCAGGTGACCGCGCAGGAGACTTTGAGGAGGCCGATGTTGCTTCTCCCGCCGACATCTTCAAACAGGTTCTGGGTTTCGAGGTCAAAAACGATAATGTTCATAGTTTTTTCTCTACGAATGAACACGAAAAGACACAAATAAAAAAAATATCCTTCGGGACGGTTTTCGTGTCCGTCGTGTTATGAATGATCTTTAAGTTTCTGACGCGCCAGGTCCAGCGCCTGCCCACGGGTGGACACTTCGCCCAGCGCCTGGGCTTCGCGGATGGCCTCGAGCATTTCGCCGATGATCTTACCGGGCTGAAGATCAAGTGCCTGCATCAGTTCGTCGCCATTGATCAGCAGCGGCGGGGAAATGGACTCGGCCGGTTTTTCGAACCAGTTCTCCAACATCAAGCGGACTACATCCAGCGCGGCAGCCCAGGTTTCCTGGGGCATGGTCTGCTCGTAGGTCGCGCGCATATCGGCCAACGCCAGGAGGCAGACATCCACTCCTGCCGGACCGGTATCGCGGAAGAACCGATAGACAGCGCGCCGCGAAGGCGGCTTGCCTTCCCGCACCAGCCGGTTGGTATGGAAGAGAATCCGCATGTGGTTGCGGATGACCGTCTCCAGGCGGGTCGTTTCGTCGTTGCTCATTGCAAAAGCACGCGCCCGGCTGGCAGCAATTTCCGCACCCTGCTGGTCGTGGCCCCAGAAGCGCAGCTGCCCTTCTTCGTCCGCTTTTTTCGTCTGGGGTTTTGCCACGTCGTGGTAGAGGGCGGCCAGGAAAAGCAGGCTGCGCAGGGAACGGTCCCCGGTCAAGGGGGCAGCGAGGAGGTCGCCAATCTGTTGACGGTAGCGACCGATCCGCAGAACCATCAGTCCGTTAAGAAGGTCTGAGGCAGTTTCAGTGTTATAGTCCGGTGACAGTGCGGCGAGGACTGCCTCGAGGTGGCTCACCGTCCTCAGTGTATGCTCCCATACATCGTGGACATGCGGCACAGGCTGCTCCACGCCTTTCAGAACAGGGAGCTCCGGCAGGACCACCTCCAGCGCACCAAGCAGGTCGAGAGCGCGCAGGCAGGCTGCAGGCTGCGTGCCATCGAGGATGCGGAAGAGTTCATCACGCATCCGCTCCGGGGAAATATTCCCCAACAACCCGACGGCTGCTTTCATCGCCTTGCGGGTTTCCGGCAGGATATGAAAACCGAAATTCGCTGCCAGCCGGACCCCGCGCAGGATGCGCACCGGGTCATCTGAAAAGGCCGAAGGGGAGCAGGCACGCAGACGCTTCTCTTCCAAGTCCATCGCCCCGCTGAGAGGATCATGGATCGAGTAGTCGCTGAGGTTGAGAGCGATCGCATTGAGGGTGAAATCGCGGCCGAGGATATCCGTTTCCAGGCTGCGACTTGTGCCTGTCGAGGGATCCGGGCCGCGGAAGGCAGCAAAATCCATCAGGGTGCGGGTGCCATCCTCGTTGGTCACGATGACCCGGCCGGTGTCGCGTTCAGGGTCAAGCGGGTAGAAGTCCACTTTTGTGATAATCCCGATTCCAGCACAGGGGAGGGCATTGGCAACCAGGCGAGCCATTTTAATGGCGTCCCGCTCCAGGACAAAGTCCAGGTCATGGATCGGGCGTCCAAGCAGGACATCCCGCACCGCCCCGCCTACCAGGTAAACGGTAACACCCTCCGGCAAAACAGACCGGACGAAGTCCAAAATCGGGGGGAAAGTCATTGGAAAATTGGTCGGCATAAAAACGATCTCGGGCGTTTCCTTGTAACGAGACTGGGCGGCGCGGCGGGCCATTTCGGGCGAGCCGCCCTGGGCAACGACCCGACCGCGCAGACGGGCAACCCAGCGGCCGGCATACGATTTTTCATCTTCTCCCGACATTCGCCCGTCCTTATTGGATCAAGGTGTTTTGTATCATTTAACTATAGCGGGGAGCGGGGGTGTGGGGGGGGGG
>CAIQQN010000281.1 GCA_903873975.1 uncultured Anaerolineales bacterium | reverse complement strand
GCCGCGCCCGCAGATTGCAGGTCGCGCGTGAACGGCGATTCGACGCGGTCAGACCCACTCACCGTGTACCCCATTTCGAGCAACACACGGGCGATGGCCGAGAGTCCAGTTCCGCCGATACCGATCAGATGGATGCGAGTCATAGTTTAGATGAACACCACTATCACAAAGATAAATGCGACCACCACAGCAAAGTAAATGCCGGGGACGCCAAGTAACCGCGGGGGCAAGTATTGGAGTAGGGTCAGCGCCATTTTTCCAACGGGGGTGGCGGAGTCTGGTGCAGTAATGATGGCAAAAGGATAAGTTGCTTGATCCAGGTAAAACCATATGGAACCAGCGATCAGATAACCGTTGATGGCGCCAATCACGGTGCCCAGGATGATATGTTCCAGTTTTTCACGGGTCATTTTGGCTGCAAAACGCTGGATATTAGGCGTCTGATAACCGAAGAAGACCAGCACGATCATAATGATTGACCGTAACCAGAAAAGAAGGGAGTTCTTCTGCGGCTCAAGCACATCCCGGATAAAAGGCACATAGTGTTCCAGCAGGGTGGTGAAGGTGAGGGCCAGGATAACGCTGAAACTGACCAGTATTTCCTTTGCCCAGCCGCGCATACCACCGATGAGGGAGAAGAGGATCACATACATCCAGAAGACAATAGTCAGGCTCATCATGTCTTATCTCCTCCCACCAGCCAGAGCTGTCAACAGCAGGCCGATTTCCGCTGCAGCCCGGGGATGAGATTGGCGTTGCATGGCCTCGCCCATGGCGGCGAGTCTTTGAGGATTTCCAAGCAGGCCACGTACGGTTGGCAGGAGCTGGTCGGCAAGACGGGCGTCTTCGAGAAGCACTGCTGCATCACATTTGACAAGGAATTCGGCGTTCACTTTCTGGTAGTGCCAGGCATATGGGTAAGGGACCAGCACGGCGGGCAGGCCGAAAAGTGGGTATTCGCCCAGTGCGGAGGCTCCTGCGCGTGAGAGGGCCAGGTCAGCCGCGGCCAGAGCGGCGCCCATCTCTTCGTGCAGATATGGGAAGGCGTGGTAGCGAGCAGCTTGTGAACTGTTGAGTTCTTTCGCCCAGGCTTCCATGGTTGGCCAATCCAATTCACCGGTGATGTGAACGACTTGCGCCAGTTCCAGCAGGACGGACAGATTTGCCAGCACGGCATTGTTGATCGAACGTGCGCCTTTGCTCCCGCCGAATACAAGCAGGACGGGGGCGTCAGAGGTCAAGCCCAGGGTCTGGCGTGCATCAGAACGTGTCCACCTAGTAAGGTCAGCGCGGGTCGGGTAACCAGTCAGGAGGATGCGCTCCCAGCGGCTGAAATAACGGAAGGAATCCTGGGCGGTGACAGCAATTTTGTCCGCGAAACGGGCCAGGGTCTTGAGTGCCAACGCCGGTTCGATATCCGGGACATAGAGAGCAGTTGGGATCCGCATCCCGGCCAGTGCCATCGGGACAGCTACGTACCCGCCGGTGAAGAACAATACTTCTGGTTTAAAATCGTGCAGGATACGCCGGGCCGCGAAGAAGCCTCGCACCAACTTGAAAACATTACCCGGTAATGATTTCAAGCCCATGCCGTGGAATCCAGCAGCTGGGATGGTCTTAAACGGCACATTTGCCCGCTCCACGAGCCGGGCTTCCATGCCGCCTTCTCCTCCTACCCAGAGAACCTCGGCCTTATTTTGCATGGTTTGCAGGACGGCGAGTGCGGGATATACTCCGCCGCCGGTCCCACCGGCGCAGATCAACAGACGCACTGTACGTTTTCCTTTCATCGCCTTCCGGGATAGTCCCGGTTCCAGCACGGGGCGGGGTTGCCTGCCCTGATTGACGTGAGATATTAAAGAGAATGCCAATGGCTGCAAGTGTTGAGATCAGGTTCGAGCCACCCGCGCTGACAAAAGGCAGGGCATTGCCTGCAAAAGGCAGTAAGCCTACCATCACAGCCATGTTGATGCCGGCTTCAATGACGATCCAGAAGGTCAGCCCGACGGCCATTACGGAACCGAGCGAATCAGGCGCCTGATTGGCGATCTTCAAGCCGCGCCAAGCCAGGACGGTATACAGGGCGATCAACCCTAACGCACCAGACAAACCCAGTTCTTCAACAACCACGGCAAAGATGCTGTCGGTGGCGGCAAATGGAAGACCGATCAGTTTTGTCGTGGCCTGTCCGATCCCGACACCAAACAGTTTGCCTTTGAAGATGGCTTCCAATGACCACAGAACATGGTCGCTGGAGTTCAGCGGGTCCTTCAACCCGGCGATGTATGAGCCGATACGGGCTTTGCCGGTGGAACTGAATTGCACCACCAGCCACCCGGCTGCCAGCGACACGATGCCGAACAGGATGATCTGCCGCATCTCGCCGCCGGCCACGAAGAACAACAACCCACCCAGGATGAAAATGGTCACCGCCGCGCTCAAGTCGGGCTCGAGGAAAATCAAACCGCCGATCATGCCCAGAATGATAGCCAGCGGGATCAACCCCAATTGGATATCATGCAGATGCTCGCGTTTACTGTATAGCCAGACCGATAAATAAATGATGGTTGCCAATTTTGCCAATTCGGAAGGCTGGACCGAGCCACCAAAGAATGTGCGTACTGCATTATTACGGACCTCGTTGTTTACCAGAACCAAGATGAGCAAGATTATTGTCACGCCCATCAGCAAGACTGCGAACTTTCGCCAGAAATGATAATCAATGCGGGAGAGGATGAATGCAGTCAATGTCCCGATGACCATCCACAACAGCTGCTTGTTGAAGATATAGGTCGCTGAACCGTAAGTCTGCAGGGAAAAATCAGTGCCGGCAGAATACAGCATCAACAAGCCGAAGATGCCGAGGACAATAACAGCCGCCACCAGAACCAGGTCACCGCTGGAAGGGCGGGCGCGGTGCGCAGATGCCACGGCAGGTCGAATAGACTGGTTTACGAAAGATCTGATACCCATTTTCGAAAAGCCTCTCCACGTTCCTCGAAATCACGGAATTGGTCAAAGCTGGTACCGCCTGGCGAAAGCAGGACAACTTGACCTGGTTCAGCCACACGCGCCGCGACCTGAACAGCCTCTTCCAGGCTCTTGCAACGTTCCACCGTTTTCTGGAGTGGACCGTGAGCCTGCTCCAGCGCTGCGGCGATTTTCTCGGTCGCCTCGCCGAAGAGAAATACGCGCTCCACACGTACGTGGACCAGTGTCGCCAGTTCTTCCCAAGGCAGGTTCTTGTCCCGTCCGCCCAGCAGCAGGACAATCGGCTCGGTAAAGGAACGGATGGCGGCCATCGTCCGTTCCGGGGCAGTGGCGATGGAGTCGTTGTACCATTTGGCTCCGTTCCATTCACGGACAAACTCAAGCCGGTGGGCCACACCGCGAAAATCCACAGCGGCTTTCAGCATAGCGTCCAACGGCACACCAGCGGCGAAGCCAATTGCAAAGGCTGCCAGCACATTCATCACGTTGTGCTCGCCGCGCAGTTGTATCTGATCGCGGCGGAGCAGGGGGATTTCCGCGCCGCGTTCGCACATGTGCAGGACTCCGTCTGAGAGAAAACTGCCGTCCTGCATGTCTGGGGTGTGTCCAAACCCAAAAGAAAAGAGTCGACCGTGCACCTTGTCGCGCAGGCGCCAGGAACCGGGGTCTTCGCGGCATAAGACAGCTGTGTCGCCAGATTCCTGGAAGTCCAGGATGCGCTGCTTTGCGACTGTATAGGCTTTCATCGTATCATGCCGGTCGAGATGATTAGGCGTGATGTTCAAGATGGAGGCCACATTCGGTGAAAGACTCATCTGTTCCAGTTGGAAACTGGAAATTTCCAGGATGGCTAGGTCGTCCGGTTTCATCTTGTCCACGTAGTTTAGCAGCGGGTCGCCGATATTGCCGCCGACGTAAACCTTATCGCCGAAGGCGGTCTTCGCCATTTGCCCCACCAGGGTGGTGGTGGTGGTCTTTCCAGCGGAACCGGTGATGCCGACCGTCCGGCATTGGACGGTTTCCATGAACACCTGCGTGTCGTTGGTCAACGGGATGCCGCGCCGGGCGGCCTCGACCACGATCGGGTTGTCGAGCGGCACACCGCCGGAGAGACAGACGATATCAGTTGTGTCGAGGATCTCCACCGGATGACTGCCCAGCACCCAGGTCACTGGTATATTGGTCAGAGCGGACCGGGCCGGGGCCATCTGCTCAGCCGGGCGGCGGTCATTCAAGGTCACGCATGCACCGTGACGGACCAGCCAGCGCGCGGCTGCCTGTCCCTGGCGGGCGCCTCCAAGAATGGTCACGCGTTTGCCGTTCCAGTCCGTTTTCATGCCATTACACCATTACTAACCCAATACCCAGCATAGCGGCCAGCAAGCCGATCAGCCAGAAACGCTGGACGATCTGCATCTCTGACCAGCCGAGTAGTTCAAAATGCAAGTGGAGCGGCGCCATTTTGAAGAATCGCCTTCCGTGTGTAATCCTGAAATACACGATCTGGATCACGTCGCTCAATGCCTCGCTGACCGGGATGATTGCAATGACAGGCAAAATGGCCCACTGCCCAGTCATAAGGGCAATCACCGCGATTGTGGCTCCCAGTGAAAGTGAGCCGGTATCGCCCATCATGAGTTGGGCGGGATGAACGTTGAACCACAAGAAGCCAAACAGTGCTCCTACCATGGTAAAGCAAAAACGGGCAATAAAAACCTGTCCCTGCATCAAAGCCACGCCACCGTAAGCGGCAAAAATAGTGGCCGAGATCAATCCTGCCAGTCCATCCAATCCATCGGTAAAATTGACCGCATTTGACATGGCAACAATGACGAAACCGGCAATCGGGATGTACAGCCAGCCCAGTTCAATCTCGAAATGGATACCCGGAATGTAAAGATCGGGTACACCCAGCACGTATCTCAAGACGGCTGCCAGCCCCAGGGCAAGCACAATTTGGGCGATGAGTTTGGTGCGGATGGGCATCCCCTCGCCTTTATGTTTACCGCGGATGCCTTCCCAGTCATCCATAGCGCCCAGGATGGCATATCCCAGCATAGCTGCCAGCGGAACCAGCACTGATCTACCAAGCACCTTCATACCAATCAGGCTAACGGCATTTAGCAGAATCGTGATAAGCGCTACCGGCAGGATAATCATCACACCGCCCATGGTTGGTGTACCCATTTTGATGAAGTGTTTGGCTGGCTCTTCCACGCGTATTTGCTTGCCGATCTTGAAATGCCGCAAGATACGAATCAATGGACCGCCCCAAATGACCGTCATCATGAAAGCCAACCCTGCCAGGCTGAGTGCCAGAGCGGTATTGTTCATTCAGAAGCCTCCAGGGCGGTGACGATGCGATCCATGCGGATGCCGTGCGAACCTTTGACCAGGACCACGTCTTCCTTGGTGAGAGATTTGCGCAGGTGGGCGATGGCCTCATCATGATTCTCGAATTCGGTGATCCTTCTGGACCTTAAACCTGCCCGCCGGGCTGCTGTGGCGATGATATGCCCGCGCCTCCCCACTGTGACCAGCGTATCGGCTACCTCAGCGGCACGCACGCCAACCATCTCATGTCCCTGTTTTTCGTATTGCCCGAGTTCGAGCATATCACCCAGCACCGCCACCTTGTGACCTCCCAATTCAGCCAGCAGGTTGAGCGCTGCCAGCATCGACTCGGGCGAAGCGTTGTAAGTGTCGTCGAGCAGCAATGCGCCGCGTTCTGTACGGACGGCTGTCAAACGCAGTTGTGCATGTCCCTGGCGCAAGCCGTCCAGGATTTCCTGCCAGGTCAGCCCGTCTGCCAGGCCAACCGCGGCGGCGCGCAACGCCGTATGCACCGAATGCTGTCCAATCATCGGGACTTGCACCTGCAGGATCTCCTGTTGGTAATGCAAACGGAAGCGGATGCCCTCCAGCCCGAGGCCTTCCACTTTATCGGCCCACAGGTCGGCCGCAGGGTCAAGACCGTAGAAGAAGACGCTGGCATGGGTCAGTTCAGCCATTTTGCATACCCAGGGATCATCCAGGTTGAGCACAGCCACCCCGTTGGAAGGCAGGGCCTGGATCAGTTCGGATTTGCCGCGGAAAATATCTTCCTGCGACCCAGCCCGTTCGGCGTGGACGGTGCCGATGTTGGTGACCACGCCAATTTCAGGCAGGGCGATTTTGCAGAGGAACGCGATCTCCCCAGGGACATAAAATCCCATTTCAAGCACTGCACGTTCGTAACCATGGCCGAGCCTCAAGATGGTGAGCGGCAGGCCAATTTCGTTGTTCATGTTGCCAGGGCTTTTCAACGTGCGATAACGCTGTTCCAGCACTTCAGCGACGACTTCTTTGGTTGTGGATTTACCCACGCTGCCGGTGATGCCAATCACACGCAGGTCCAATTTGCGCCGCCAGAAATGGGCAATCTGTTGGAGTGCGGCAAGCGTATTCTCCACCAGCAGGCAAAGCGGGACATCCAGATCGGTCTTCAGATCCAGGGGCTGGTCCTGAACGAGTCGCACCGTTCGGAACGAGCCGGGAATATCGTGCTGGATTAATGCAAAAGAGGCCCCACGACGGAAGGCGTCGGCCACGAAGTCGTGCCCGTCCACGTGCTCACCAGGGATGGCTACGAACAACGAGGCGGGGATGACCTGGCGCGAATCGATCACCGCCTCGGTGATGACTGTTTCAAGCGGAGGGCGGGTATTGGTCAGGGCTTCGATTGCGTCGGCAAGTGTTAGCATGACACCTCATCGTCCGATCATCTGCAGACGGACGGCATCCGGTGGAATGTCCATCAAGACGACCAGTTTTTCGATAACCTGTTTGAAAATCGGAGCAGCTACCACTGAGGCAGCCCTGTTGCTCTGTGGTTTTTCGAGCCAGACGTAAACTATGAAGCGGGGATCGTCCACCGGACCCCAACCGATAAAGGTGGCGTTGACATCGTTTTGATCGTATCCTCCCCCGGGGAGAGGAATCTGCGCCGTGCCGGTCTTTCCAGCGATCCGGTAACCGGGAACAAGCGCAGCGGACGATTCAGTCTCCAGACCATTGGCCAACATCTCGGTGAGGGTGTGGGCGGTATTGGCGGAGATGGGGGTTCCGACAATTTGCGTTTTGGTGTTGATTTGTTTTCCGTCCAGTACCTGTGCATAAAGCACATGCGGATACACCATCTTGCCGTCATTGGCGATGGCTGAGGCGGCCATCACCATCTGGATGGGGGTTACAGAGACGCCCTGTCCGAAGGCATTGGTGCCCAGTTCAACGGGATACCAGTCGCTATCGCCGGGGAGTTTCAAACGCCCAGTGGTTTCCTGGGCCAGGTCAACGCCGGTGGCATGACCTAGGCCAAAGCGTTGCATATAAGAGTAGAAACTGTCACTGCCCATCTGGGTGGAGGAGACCCAGGCCAGGCAGACGTTGAGCGAATTTGCCAGGCAGCCGGTCATATCCTGATAGCCCCAGGCGCCTCCATCCCAGTTGACAATCCTAAATCCCCCAACCAGGATGGATCCGGTATCGAAGAAAACCGTGCTGGGCTGGACAGCGCCGCTATCCAGGGCACCGGACATGGTCAGGATTTTAGCGACCGAGCCCGGCTCATAGGCTTCGCTGATGGCTCGGTTGAAGGGTGTCTCTCCGGAGAAAACTGTGGAAATGCTCTGGTAGTCGTTCAGGTTCATGCGTGGCGTGGAAGACATGGCCAGGATTTCGCCAGTGCGTGGGTCCATGACGACAATTGTCCCGGAGGATGCGCCAGTTTTCACCAGTGCCTGGTCCAGGATATTTTCAATGGAGGCCTGGATTTCGCGGTCAATGGTCAGGATGATTGTTTCACCGGGTGGGATGGTTGGATATTCGGTGGCACGACGCGGGTCGGCGGGGATGAGCATCCGGACAGGGATGCCGGCCAGGATATTGTCGTATTTTTCTTCGATGCCCATGTAGCCGTGGTTATCTTCCGTTACGAAACCGAGCACGTTGGAAGCCAGGTCGTTTTCCGGGTAACTACGTGCGTAATGGGCTTTGAAGTAAACGGCATCCAGGTCTTTCCCGGTCGGGTCGCCATGGGCATCTTTCTGGAGTGCCATCAACTGCTCGGCTTTGTTGACGGAAACAAAATCATCCAGGATGATGTACTGGGCATTGGCGGGGGCAAGAGAAATTCTGTAATTTACCTCGTCGAGGTCTATGCCCGACATCTGGAGGGCCAGCATGACGGTTGGCATATCCGGCTTGACTGTCAGGTCCAGACCGATCTCGTAGACGGTCATATTCCCGGCCAGCAGGCTGCCGTGACGGTCATAGATTTCCCCGCGTGGCGGGAAGAAGTCCTTCCAGATTAGAGTACCCTGATTAATGACCCCCGCCACTTCCGGGCTGTTCTGGATACGGACAATCTGCACAAGGATGCCGATGCCCAACGCTGCCAGGAGGAATGCTGTGATCAGATAGCGGCCGGTATGAGGTTGTCGTTTCATGGCTGGACTCCAGCAGAGGCGGAAGGAGCCTGCTGATTCATGAAATAGTCGAACCAGGATTCAGTGTATTCAGGGAGGATGACCGGAGCAGCTGGCTTGGTTATGCCTGGCGTGGACAAGTCCACGGCCGATTGTGCAACATACTCAGGGACGTCCACGTAGGTCATGTCATCCAGACTGGCAGGCTGGAAGCCCAAGGATTCAGCGCGCTGCTGCATGGCTTCGATAGAAATCAGCCCGGCCAATTGTGTTTCCAAATCGGCGTTGATGTGCTGGTTGGTGGTGATATTGTTTCGCAGGATCTGGATTTCACGCCCGGCCAGCGTGGCCCGCACCGTGACATTCAGGTAAATACCGGCCACCATGGCCATGAACACCGGTGCAAGCAGAAACAGGCCGATCCACTGGCGTTGCACCCGCCAGGGTGCCTGACGAACTTTCTGGACGATTTGCGTGACATTATTCATTTTGTTCTGTCCAATAAACTCCTTGCCGGTAGTTAGCGGTGACGCTGCACCTCCGTTCTAAGCCAACACCCATTGGCTTGCCTATAATTTCTCAGCAACACGTAGCTTAGCGCTGCGTGCACGGGAATTCAGATTGATTTCTGCCTCCGTCGGCGTGATGGGCCGGCGGGTGATTTCCTTGATACTCGCTTTATGCCCGCAAGTGCAAATTGGCTGGCGGGGCGGACAGATGCAGTCCTTGCTCTCCCGGCGAAAGTATTCTTTGACAAGCCGGTCTTCCAGCGAGTGGAAGGAGATGACTGCTAGCCTGCCTCCCGGACCGAGAGCTTGCACCGCCAGTGGAAGGATTTTCTCCAACGACTCCAGTTCGCCGTTGACGGCGATGCGCAGAGCCTGGAAGGTCTGCGTGGCGGGGTGGTGGGGACCGTGCCGGGGCTGGACCCGCTCGATGGCGGCGGCCAGTTGGCGGGTCCCGCCCAAGGGTCGGTTGGCGACGATGGCCCGGGCGATGCGCCGGGCGGCAGGTTCCTCTCCGTATCTGTAAAGGATGTCTGCCAGCTCCTGCTCCGGCCATGCGTTGACAATCTCAGCGGCGGTGAGCGGGTTCGATGGGTCGAAGCGCATGTCCAGTGGACCATCGGTCAGGAAGGAGAAACCGCGCTCCGGTGTGTCGAACTGCATGGAGGAGACACCCAGGTCGAGCAGGATGCCTTCCACCGAGTCCCAGCCCAGTTCAGCCAGTTGGTCAGGGAGGGAGGTGTAAGGAGCCTTCTTTAACCATGCGCGCTCCCCGAAGGGAGCGAGTTTCAGGCGGGCCAGGCCGAGCGCCTGGGGGTCCACATCCAGGCCGAGCAGTTGGCTTCCCGGTTCGCTTCCAGCGAGCAGACCGGCTGCATGGCCGCCTGCGCCGAGTGTCCCGTCCACGTAGCGTGCTCCGCTTTTTGGGCGTAAAGCGTGTATAATTTCCTGGTAAAGTACTGGTTGGTGCGCTGGTATCATCTCAGCGGGTCTTGAGATCGAGGGCAGCGAAGCGCTGAGCATTGGTCCCGGCGTCGCTGACCTGAACTTCCTGCTCCTTCCAGAGTTCGGGCGACCAGATTTCGAAATAATCGCCCTGGCCGACGAAGACAACATTTTCTTTCAGGCTGGCAAATTCCTTCAGGTTCGGCTGGAGCAGGATGCGCCCGACGCCGTCGGGCACCACCTGCAGGGCGTTGCCCAGGATGATGCGACGCAGCAGGCGGGCGGTCGGGTCGGTCAGGCTCATCGCCATCAGGCGGTCGTAGAGGATCTGGAAGACCGGCGGAGGCAGTACCATCAGGTTGCGATCCAATCCCTGGACGACAAAAGCCCCATCGGCTGGTAGTTCCCGGAATTTTGACGGGATCGTCAGTCGGCCCTTATCATCGAAGGAATGCTGGTACTGGTTTAGGAACATTAGTTCTATATCCCTTTATTAACCAGAATGCCGGAATTACCGGCATCCCACATCGTCCCACTTGCTCCCACGGACAGGCTTATTTTAGCACATTATCGGTATGAATTACAAGTATTACTTTCGTTTTTGGTAGGTATATTTCATGGTCATTTCTTTGCCTGGTTTCTATGGTTCCTGAAATCCATTTACTTACCTCCCCAAACTGGAATGACTACGAACTGCTCGACAGTGGTGAAGGGCAGAAGCTGGAACGCTTCGGCCCTTACATATTCGTCCGGCCGGATGTGCAGGCGTTGTGGATGAAAGCCTTGCCTGCCGAAAATTGGCAGGCGGCGCACGCCGTTTTCCATCCCAGCGGGGAAGAGAGCGGGGGGCACTGGGCGTTCAGACAAAAAGTCCTGGAGCAGTGGGAAATGAGTTATGCCCTGGCTCCCATCACTCCCCCCATTTTTGAACTTCAAAATGGGAGGAAGAAAGGTGGGCTGAGCTTTTCGGTTATGACCACTCCCGGGCGGCACCTGGGTGTCTTCCCGGAGTGCGCCGCCCATTGGGACTGGATGGCAGGTTTGATTAACAATCACCACGGAGCACCCCGAGAACACGGAGAAAAACAAAGGGGTTTCTCTACGGACTCTATGGACAA
Organism: uncultured Anaerolineales bacterium; assembly: GCA_903873975.1. Taxonomy (GTDB): domain Bacteria; phylum Chloroflexota; class Anaerolineae; order Anaerolineales; family Villigracilaceae; genus UBA877. The sequence continues at coordinate 4,775 of CAIQQN010000281.1, read as the reverse complement.
ATCATCCCCAACGAGGACTGTGGTGAAAGAATCTCCTGTCAATGTGCTTAATCTGTTCGGCTATACCGGGTTGGCGTCGCTGGCTTGTGCGGCTGCCGGGGCGAAGGTTACGCACGTGGACGCTTCAAAGAAGTCCGTGAGCTGGGCGCGCACGAACCAGTCTCTTTCCGGGCTGGAGGAAGAACCAATCCGCTGGATCGTGGACGATGCGCTGAAATTCGTCGAGCGCGAGGGGCGGCGGGGAGTCAAATATGATGGGATCCTGCTCGACCCACCCAAGTTCGGGCGCGGACCGAAGGGCGAAGTGTGGGAGGTGTACAAGTCCCTGCCGAGGCTGCTGCAAGCCTGCCGGGCGGTGTTGAGTGAGCTGCCCCTGTTCGTGGTGCTGACTGTGTACGCCGTCAAACTGCCGGCCATCCACGCTTATTATGCGCTGGCGGATATGATGAAAGGCTGCGGGGGAGAGCTGGAATGCGGCGAGTTGGTGACGCAGGAGAAGAGCGCTGGAAGATTACTTTCGCAGGCGGTGTATGCGCGCTGGAATTCAGCCAGATCCTAATAACCGGACCCTAAAGGTCTGCAAGACCTTGAGGGTCTAACATTGTAACTTCCAATTTGTCATCCTCCATCAATGCCGGATTTGGTACAATAGCGGGAATGATGCCCACATCTGAAAAACCTTCCCTGCTCGATATGCCGCTCAAGCGCTGGTTCCCATTGAACGTGGAAACCCTGCTGATGGTCCTACTGCTGGCGGTTGCCATCATCACACGCTTCTATGACCTGGGGGCACGTGCCATGAGTCATGACGAGATCAACCATGTCATACCGTCCTTCAGCCTGTATTCCGGCAACGGGTTTAAGGTTGACCCGATGAGCCATGGTCCGATTCAGATCCACATGATGGCTCTCTCCTATGCGCTTTTCGGCGATAATGATTTCACCGCCCGCCTCCCGGCGGCTGTCCTCAACCTCGCTGCAATACTGGTGGCACTGTTCGCCTTCCGGCGCTACCTGGGCCGGACCGGGGCGCTGGTGGCGGGGGCGCTGATCATAATTTCCCCGCTGATGCTCTATTATGCGCGTTATGCCCGGAACGAGTCTTACATCGTTTTCTGGGGCATCCTGACCATTTACGCCATCCTGCGTTACCTGGAACGCGGCGAGAGATGGGCATTGTTCCTGTTTACCGCTGTCAATGCACTGCACTTCACAGATAAAGCCACCTCCTATTTGTTCGCGGCCGAGGAGTTGCTCTTCCTGGGCACCTATTTCATCGACAGGGTTTCGCGAGGCGCGTGGCAGTCGGGACGGAGACGGGCATCCTTCCTGCTCGGCCTGGCTCTGACAGTGGTTCTGCTGGCCGCGGCGGCGGGATTCTATCTCTCCCATAAGCCCACTACCGATACGGCGGCGGAGCAGGTCCGGACGATGATCATCGTGGTGAGCATCCTGGCGGCGGGTGGGGCGGGGGCGCTGGTCTGGTCGGGGGTGGAACTGGTGCGAGGCCTCGGTTGGGCTGGCATTAAATCCGAGCGGGCAGCCGATCTTCTGGTCATGCTTGGTACGTTTGTCCTGCCTCTGTTGGGCGCCATCCCGATCAAGTTGATGGGCTACACGCCACTAGATTACACCAGCACAGGTATACTACGGGTGTCCGGAGCGGCGGCAGTACTGGCCGTGATCGGCTGTGCCGTGGGACTGTGGTGGTTCGGGCGCAAGTGGCTGCTCCACGCGGCACTGTTTTTCATCCCGTTCATACTGCTCTACAGCACATTCTTCACCAACCCGGAAGGGATCGTGGGCGGGCTGGTGGGGGAGCTCAGTTACTGGATGGATCAGCAAGGCGTAGCGCGCGGCGGCCAACCCCTGTATTATTATGCACTGCTGTTGATCCCGATGTATGAATTCCTGTCAGCCCTGGGGACGGTGGTGGCGGCGGGGATTGCCACGCACGCGCGGCTATGGCAGAGCCAGCCGGGCCGGCCGTTCACCCGGCCTCAAACTGACCCTTACCCTTCGGTTACGATGTCGACAAGCTCAGAGCCAGAAGCTGTCCCGCCGGTCCCGGTGGCGGCGCTGCTGGTCTTCTGGTCGGTGAGCAGCCTGGCCGTGTTCACCTATGCCGGCGAGAAGATGCCCTGGCTGACCATCCACATTGCTCTGCCGATGATCCTGTCTTCGGCCTGGGCCATCGGCTGGCTGGTGGAGACCGTGCCATGGGGCAAGGTGGCCGCCTGGGGCTTCTGGAATTACGCCCGCCTCGCCATGCTGGTCCTTTTTGGCTTCCTGGCCGTGCTGACCGGGAGGGATGCCTTCCGGGCTGCATACATTAACTATGATTACGCCACCGAGTACCTGGTCTACGCCCACGGTGCGCCCCTCCCCAAGGAGTTGTTTGGCCAGATCGAGGAACTGTCCATCCGCACCACAGGTACGGCTGACGGCATGGTGGCGGCCTACGACAACTGGGTGCGCTACCCGTACTGGTGGTACATGCGCCGTTATGCCAACAAGATCGACTACGACGTGAACCCGACCCTTGACCTGCGCCGGGCGGTGGTGATCACCGTGGGGGATCAAAACCTGACCAAGTTGACGCCCGTTGTCCGGCAGGGTTACACCGAATTCGCGGGCATGCGCCTGTGGTGGCCCAACATGGATTACTGGAACCTGAAATGGGGCTCGATCGATTCTGATCGCACCAAAGCTCTCCAGAAGGAGTATGCCGGGACCGACAAGGTCATTCCGCCGATGAATATCGTTGAATACCTGAAATATACCTGGCTGCATATCAAACCATTCTTCACTGGCATTCAAGATACCCAGCCTATCATTACTGCCGCTCAAGTGCGCAGCGCGATCTTCCAGATCTGGTTCAACGATGACTTTACCGAGTGGGGCGCGCTGAAAAACAGCACGGCCTATAGTCTCACCGATTGGGGCGTTTCCGAACGGATGCATTACTATATCCGCAAGGACATCTCCGCCCTGCTCTGGCCTTATGGCGCCAGCGCCCAGGTGGTGGTACCTCCCGTCGATCCGTATGCGGCCATCACCACCCCAGCCTCCCCGGACCTCGTTATTGGCACGGCCGGCAGCCAGCCGGGACAATTCCAGTCGCCGCGCGCCGTCGCCGTGGCTGCGGATGGCAGCCTGTACGTGGTTGATTCGATGAATGACCGCATCCAGCACCTTGGTCCGGATGGAACAGTGCTCCAAGTCTGGGGCACGCATGCGGATATATCACAAGGCGAGGCTCCCGGCGGCACTTTTAACGAGCCGTGGGGCATCGCCGTAGCCCCGGACGGCAGCGTGTACGTGGCCGACACCTGGAATTATCGCATCCAGAAATTCACCGCCGATGGGAAGTTCGTCACCATGTGGGGCTTTTTCGGGCAGCCATCCGACGCGCCCGAAGCTTTCTATGGTCCGCGCGGCCTCGCCGTGGACGCCCAGGGCCGTGTCTATGTGGCCGATACCGGAAACAAGCGCATTGCCATTTTTGATCCGGATGGGGAATACATCACCCAATTCGGCTCGCCGGGCATGGATCTCGGCCAGTTGAATGAACCAGTGGCGGTGGCCCTGGACGCGGTGGGGAACGTTTACGTGACCGACACCTGGAACCAGCGCGTGCAGGTGTTTACCCCCGATGCAACCGGGCTGGTCTATGCTGCTGTTGCTCAATGGCTGGTGGACGGCTGGTCCGGGCAGTCTGTTGAGAATAAGCCCTTCATCACCGTGGACGCCACAGGCAACGTCTCCGTCACGGACCCTGAACTGTGCCGCCTGATCTCTTTCTCGCCCAACGGACAGCCAATCCGTGTGCAGGATGGCTGCTCGGGAGGCACGCTGCTTCTGCCCAGCGGCATCGCCTCCGACGGCTTCGGCGGCCTGTGGGTCACGAATGCCGGGAACGGGACGCTGGTGCACTTCAAACCTGAAACACCTAATCCCTAAAATAAGAGAAGAAGCGCCATCAGGCGCTTCTTGTTCTTATCGGAACCAGAGTCTTTAACCTCTCCAAAACCATCTTGACTACTAATCCCGCCCGCCAAAATGCCACTGCCGCCATGCCATGCGCCAGCACCGCGAAGAACGGGGGTGTCTGGAACGTGTAATAGGTCCAGCACTGGCGCGTGGTACCCCACACCTCCAGGAAATATCCCAACCCGGCCCCGGCCAGGAAGGTCAATACGGCGTAGCGGTGGTCGGTCGGCGTCAGGGTGAGCAGCGCCACCAGCAGCAGGGCCATGATGGTGTAGGACTTTCCGAATGTTGGAGCGACGAAGTACAGCATCAACCCGAAGAAACCAGTGAAGATGATCCAGTATAAGATTCTAAACACAAAGGACACGAAGGTCTCAAAGGATTTTCCTTCGTGTTCCTTGGTGTCCTTTGTGTTTAGTCTTTTCACCCCCCATTTCAACATTCGCGTAATCCGGTCAATTGAAAGACTCGCAATCGGCCAGGCCGGGATGATCCATAACGGCGGCCGCTCGGTGGTGAAATAGTGCCACAGGTTGGTTTGTGTGCCCCAGGATTCGATCACCAGTCCGCCAAACATGCCGACAAAAACGATCAGCGCATCCCGGCCCAGGTTGGCGTGAGCGATGATGGTCAGGGTCATGAAGATAAAAATGCCCAGCAGCAGCCAGTCGATATAGAGCCACCAAGCCCCGCCCCAGTTTATATAGGCCAATACTTGCTCGGCCAGCGGCCACCAGATGTAGACAATAAGGAAGACGATCAGGAAGAATCCCCCCAATAAT
>CAIQQN010000280.1 GCA_903873975.1 uncultured Anaerolineales bacterium | reverse complement strand
TGGCATAAAACGTGTTGGGCAAAGGGGATCCGGAGATCATTAAATTGAACAATAAATAAAGTGCAAACAGGCTTCCAAAGCCCAACCCCAGATTAACCATTGCCCGCAAACGCTTTGACCATGATGGCTGCATCAACAAGATCACCAACACGGCCGGTCCGAGAAGCGTCACCCCATCCGGCCGCACCCAGGCGGAGATGCCGATCAGCAAGCCCAGGCTGAAATATTTTCGCGATCCTGATATGACCAACACCAGCGTAGCGGTCGCCAACAAGGCAAACAGGAGCGTTTCCATCCCAGAAGCCGCCGCCCAGACCAGGTGCCACTCCAGCGCCAGCGCCGCGCCGACCCACGGGAAATGCGGACGGTACGAGGATACCAGCCGCCGCATGGCCGACTCGCCGAGAACCGCCAGGCCCCACAGTGAAATCGCGCCCAGCAAATATGTCCAGATGTAAGGGGCCAGCCTCAACCAGAACCCAATCGCCAGTAATGCCGACCAGAGTGGAGCTGTCGATCCACCGGAAGGCTTTCCGAGCAGGAAAGACCATTCACCGCGCAACGCCAGGTTACGGGCGTACGTCTGATGAATCCAGGCATCATCCAGCGGGAAGCCGATATGATAATAGACTCCACTGAATGCCAGATATAATCCCACTGAAAGCAGGGCAATGCCGGCCAATACCCACACAGCTCGAGACGGTACGCGACCTTCAAGGTTGGATGCCATAGATATGCGCTCCATCAACATCGCCCAAGTATTGCAGGCCAGCCTGTTCCGCCGGGTACTTATAAGCCGTCAGTAAACCACCCGGCGTACTTCCTTCCTCCAAAACCACATATTCCGCCTGATAGCGTCGGGCCACTTCCAAAAGGGTATTTTCATCCCCATCCGGGACAGCAATCGCCGGGTTGCCGGAGGCCAGATAAAACCCGGGCGGATCAGCAACCATGACAACCGCCTGCTCGTCCATTCCTTGATCTTTCAGAAAACCATTTATATTGCTATACGCAATATTTTCCTGGCTCCAGACCGGATTGCCACCCCCACCCATGACCCGCCCGTAGACAATGACCGCTGTCAAAAGCGCAGCGAGGACCACCAGCGCAGGCCGAAAAACCGTCCCCGCCTGAGCCACGTTCCAGCCGCGCTTCCGGCTCCCCCATGCGATGACCCGGTCAAGACCCACCGGTGCGAGTGCCCACCAGACCGGTTGAAGGGCTGCACCAGAATGGAAAAAGCCGCCACGCGCCCCCGCAAATGGAAAAGCCACTGTCATCGCAACAAACGTCAGCAGCCAGGCAAGTCCGGCCAACTGCATGCGCCGGTCCTTGCGCAAATGCCAGAGGCCGAGTCCAACCAGTGGGATCAAGAAAATTTCCCCTTGTTCGGCAAGAGTCCTTTCCAGGTTTATCCCCAGTGCCCACAAGCGGGCTTTTGATATGGCATTGATACCAGACTGCCACCAGGTTGAAAACGTAATCTGGCTGGAAGGGTAACTAAACAATTGATCATAAGAAGTGAGCCAGAGCATCTTCGAACCACCGGCAGCCAGAGGCGATCCAAAGGTTGCGTAGTTACGGATAAACCAGGGGGTCATGACCAGCAGGTAACCAGCCAGAGTAAGAAGCAGGAAGGAAAAAATAACAATAATGCGGCGTTGGGGCGGTTTGGGCAAAACAAGAAGAACAGCCAGAAAGGCAACGAGCAACCAGAGCAAGCCATCGGCGCGAGCCAGATGGGTCGAGCCAGCCAGCAGACCGAGCAGCAGAGGATTGATGGCGGAGGATTTTCGGTTGAGGATGAGAAAGAAGAGAGCACCGAAAAGCATATACAGACCAAAAGTGTCCGTCACCGGTAAAAAGGGCAGGTAAAAAGCCGGGAAAACCGCCAACAGGCCGGAGGTGAGAGCCAGGTCGCGGCGGGAGGTGAGAGACCAGGCCAGGGCTGCCGTCAGGGGCGGGATCAGCGCGGCTACCAGAAGAAAACCTGCCCGGGCAGCGAACCAGGAGACGGATCCGAAAAGCGCCGCACCGGCGGCAGCGAGGAGGGACGCCAGCGGCATCCAGTAGGCATGGGACGGGTGGGGCAAACCGACCGGGTCGTCCAGATAGTTCCAGAGGTAGGGTTCGGTGAAGCCATGACCATTGACCAGCTGCAATCCCCCGGCATAGTAATAATCCGCATCCATGTAACCGGGCGAAGGTTGAAGGGCGGCGACAAAGGTCACAGCAGCCAGGCCGAGCAAAGCCAGGAGAAGATATTGCCGCCGGGTCATGGGAGGCTGTCACTCCAGGTGCGCGGCGGGCGGACGGCCCACCAGCGCATCCAGTATAGACCAAGCACAAGCAAGGCTGGCAAGACCAGCGCCAGCACGTTGTTCAAGGCGGCGGAGGTGCCAGCAAGGAACAGGCCGGCAATGATAAGCCAAAAACCAAAGAAAAAGGCGAAGAGCACAAAGCCCGCCACACCCCAGCGGCCAGGGCGCGACCAGCGTTCAGCCAAAATGGAGAGGAAAAGAACCAGGGGTAAGAAAAGCAGCACATAGTCTTGCGGAATGACCGGGATGCCCAGAAGCGGCGTGACCACCAAAGTCAGGCTGGCTGTCCAGAGAAGGTGACGGAAATCCTTGCGGCGGACGTCACGCCATTCAATAAAAAGAACTACCAGCAGAAGACCGGTCAGCGCCCAGCCAAGGCGCGGACCAACAGCCGGCCACCAGGAAGCGAGGATGCCAGCGGGCGTGAGAGCCGGGTTATAGTTGATATGGGAAATCAATCCATCTACAAAGGGCATGAACCAGTCCAACAAAATGAAGAATGAGACAGCCAGCAGAATGGTGAGGGTCATCAGGAAACCCGCCAGGATGCGACCACGACGGTGATAGATAGCCCACCAGAAGATAAAAAGCACCAGTAGGCCGGCAATATCCGGCTTGAAGAAAGGAACCACCAGCAAAACCCCGGCCAACTCATCGCGTCCGTCGCGCAGGGCGAGCAGGAGACCAACTATTGCCAGGGCAACAAATATAACCGCACGACTACCAGTCAGTGGGAGGAACCCGTAGACCCACATAACCGAAAAGAACAAGAAGCCCGGCAGGAGAGTCCGCGCTGGTTTCCAGCTGGTCAACCGCAAGGACAGGAATGCCATGGCAACCAGTACAATTTCGAGACAGGTCATCCACAAGCCGCGGGCGAGGGCATAGTCCGAGAACAGGGCAAAGGGAAAATAGAAGAGTTCAACGGGGAAGGGGATGTCCAACCTGAGCGGATCCTGGCCTTCGACGGCCAGGCGGCCGTAGTAGACCACCTGGGCGCGCTGGGTGGCAGGTTCGCTGTAGGGATTATCGCCGTACTGGAGAAAGGTGCGCGCCGCCAACCAGGGAACAATGAAATCCTTCTCGCCGGGATGGAGGCGGGCATAGAGCGTGTTGGCCCACCCCAACCCACCGAGAATGGCGAGGACGATAAATATCAGGAAGATGGTGGTTAGAATATTGAGGATACGGGACATAACCAGAGGGATTCTACCTTACATTCATAATTCAAGGAAATCAGAAATGGGGGATACGGCGGGTAAGAAAGAGAATCAATCGGTGATAAACTATAAGATACAAGGAAGCTGGAATCTCTTCCAATTTGGACACATAAAACACCACCCCGGAGGAAATTAAATTGCATTCCAGAGATATACCTATTCCCACAGAATGGATCAAGAGAATCAGCATCCTTTACCTGCTGATCCCATTTTTGATCTTTTGCCTGGGTTATCTAAAACCGTTTATTTCTCTCTGTATCACTCTGATCTTCGTGTGGCTGATCGTCAAAAATTGGAGATCCACGCCACAAGAAAGCAGATCCTGGTTGCTTTCACGACGCAATATCGTTATTACTCTTCTTGTCGTTTTGCTGTGGGTGGGATTCTCTGGAATCGGCGGCTTTGCCTTTCAAAACACTGATTTTCATATTCGGAATGCCATTTTTCGAGACTTGATCAACTTTGACTGGCCGGTCAAATACTATACCAATCCTGCAGATCCATCCATTCCCTACAATTTGGTCTACTATATTGGTTTTTGGTTACCCGCAGCCCTGGTTGGGAAGGTTGCAGGGTGGCTGGCTGCCAATATTGCTTTGTATGTTTGGTCCGTTCTGGGAATCGTATTGACCTTGCTCCTGCTTTCGTCCAAGATCAAGCTTACACTTCTAAAATTGGCTTTGGTATTAATATTCTTCAGTGGGATGGACGGCCTGGGCACCTTGATCAAGATGATCGCCATTTCCAATACACCGAATCTGCTTTGGCCGCCGATTTTCCATCTTGAGTGGTGGATGCCTGGTTTCCAATATTCTTCATTCACAACCCAGCTCTTCTTTGTTTTCAACCAAGCCATTCCTGCCTGGTTGTGCATGGCACTTTTATATGTGGTCGTGGATCGTAAGAACATCCTCCTGATCTGGAGCTTGTGCTGCTTTCTCGCTCCGTTTCCCGCGATGGGAATGTTCCCTTATGTGCTTCTCAAAATCCCAAAAGAACTTTTTGACGCTGAGGACTTCCACGCAAAACCGAAATTGCAAACAATAAGCGTATTCTTTGCGCGACTTCTTCAGGATGTTCGTGCTTTACTTACTTTTGAAAACATACTTGGAGGAGGGCTTGTCCTGGGTATTTCCCTTTTGTATTTTAGTTCCAATATTCAATTTTCAAAAACGGCTGCATCCCCAGAGGTACCAATTCTTTGGTTATTTTATATCATATTCCTCCTCTTCGATGGATTGATCCTCTGGTCGATCTTCAGAGGCAGGTATAAGGCCAACCTTAATTGGTATTTGGCGGGAGCATTGCTTATCTTTATTCCTTTGATCAAGATCGGTAGTGCGCCTGATTTTTGTATGCGCGCCTCCATACCGACCTTATTCATGCTATTGTTCTGGTCAGCAGAGACGCTTTCTGCGTCCGGGGTAAAAGACAAGGCTGGATTGATCCTCCTGCTATGTATCGGAGCGATCACCCCCATTTACGAGATCAATCGTTCAATCTACCGGACTGCAAGCTATTATTTGGTGCCGCCTACACAGGCTCAAAAACTAGCCGCTGAGGAAGTAAATCTCTACACACCTACATCGTTTGAATTTGATCACCCTTATACCCTGACTGCCGATTCATACAAGTCGCTGGCAAATTTTCTCCCTGATCAGGTCGGAAATTTCCTGGCAGAATCGGACCACACTTTGTTCGAGACCTATTTATTAAAATAAAAAACGAGAAAATGGCCGATTTCTAGCAGTCTGGAAAATTGCTCACTATTCTCATTTGTGAAAAACATTGAGACGACAGGTTGGCTGTCGTCTCAATAATATTAAAGGCATTATTTTGCTTATCGCCCTGAAAAACGCTGGTAAACCCAGGCGCCAATCCAGATGTAACGGAAATCCCGTCCCTGATAAACTTGATAGGCTCCATAGAACGAATAAACCATCCCTGCACCCATGATCGCAAATCCCCCGAAGAAGACCATGATCATCAAAGGCACTGCAACGAGCGTTCCAAAACCAACGGTAATAAAACTAAAGGCAAAACCTGAGACCCACACGACCCCCACGACCAGCACGGTGAGGACCAATGTGGCTGCCTGAAAAATCAACGATTGGAGAGCATGAAAAGCCACCCAGGCAGATTTCTCTTTCTGGGTGAGCCAGATCACCAGTGCAGCAATAATCCCGCCAACACCCCCTGCCAGGTTCAGCAACGCACTTCCATGGGCGAAGGCTGCCCAGGTACGTTCATCGGACGAGTGGGTTAAAATTGGAGGGGTATTGGGAAATTGGGCAGACATAGGTTAAGCAATAATCCCATTGAAACTGGTTTATGCTATAATACCACTAACTTGAGGCAAGAATGAAGAAAAACAGCTTCGCTAATAGTAATAACGATAATGATAATCGGCCTTCAGCCGTTGGGCGAAGCATACAAGGATAAGGACCTTTCGAATCATCCCCATCGCCCAACGCAATCGCGGAGGGCGATTTTTATTACCTGCATTCAAGCAAAGGAGATCATATGAAGAATCTACTCATTCCATCCGGCTATCGCCCCAATCTCGATGTGAAACAGACCGAGAAAGCCATCAAGTTAATCAAGGATTTCTTTGAAAGCAACCTGGCCGCAGAACTCCGGCTGAGCCGTGCGACTGCTCCATTATTCGTCTTGCGCGGGACAGGTATTAATGACGACCTGAATGGCGTTGAAAAACCGGTCTCCTTCCCCATCATCGATATGAAAGGACAGACAGCCGAGATCGTGCAATCCCTGGCCAAATGGAAGCGCATGATGCTGGCTGATTATGGCATGCAGCTTGGGTATGGACTCTACACCGACATGAACGCCGTCCGCCCTAGTGAACAACTGGATAACCTGCATTCGATCTACGTGGATCAATGGGACTGGGAACGGGTCATCAGCCCGAAGGAACGTACGATTCCTTTTCTGCAAAAAATCGTGCGCAAAATCTACGAGGTCATCAAACGGACCGAATTCCACCTTTGCGATCGTTACCCGTTTATCAAGCCCGAGTTGCCGGATGAGATCACATTCATCCACTCGGAGGACCTGCAGCGAAAATATCCCAACATGAACCCCCGCCAGCGCGAGGAAGAGGTTGTCCGCCAACATCGAGCCGTGTTCATCATCGGAATCGGCGCCCCTCTGGCAGATGGCATTCCTCATGACGGTCGGGCGCCAGACTACGACGACTGGACTACCGAGACCAGCAACGGTTTCCGCGGCCTGAACGGTGATATCATCATCTGGAATAATGTTCTGAACTGTTCGTATGAGCTTTCTTCCATGGGTATTCGTGTTGATCGCGAAGCATTGCTAAAACAATTGGAGATAACCGGCACCATGGAACGCAAGGAACTGCTATTTCACCGCCGTCTCCTGAATAACGAACTACCGCTTTCGATCGGCGGCGGGATCGGACAATCGCGCCTGTGCATGTATTTCCTGCGGAAAGCCCATATCGGAGAGGTGCAAGTGGGTGTCTGGCCTGAGGAAATGGTTGAAGTATGCCGCGCAAATAACATTTTCCTGCTGTGAGCCATCTAATTAATATGTGCTATAATACCGCCAACCTGAGGCAAGAATGACAAGCATCCGCTTCGCCAATAATAATAACGATAATGATAATCGGCCTCCGGCCGCTGGGCGAAGCATGCAAGGATAAGGACCTCTCGAATCATCCCCATCGCCCAACGCACTCGCGGAGGGCGATTTATTTTGTAAGAAATTATCCACGACCCCCAAAGAACGGGGGCAAACGAACACGAAGAAACACGATAGAATCAATAAAAATGGCGGGAAGGATGCGCCAGCCCAAAGAATATAGTGCCCTTCGTGTCCTTCATGGAAAGATAATCTGGAGGCAGGCCATGTACAAAACTCATACTTGCGGTGAACTGCACGCCAGCCACGCCGGGCAAACCGTCACGCTGGCCGGATGGGTGCACAACTTCCGCACCTTTGGCGGGGTGGTCTTCCTGGTGTTGCGCGACCGCTTCGGCATCACCCAGATCGTCACCAACCCGGATAAGTTCCCGGAGGCGACCAAAGCCGTCGAGGGGCTGAAAAACGAATGGGTGGTGCAGGTCACCGGACCGGTGCGGATGCGCCCGGCGGACCAGTTCAACCCGAAGATGCCCACCGGCGAGATCGAGCTGGAGGCGCATGAAGTAACCGTGTTGAACCCGGCCAAAGCCCTGCCGTTTGTAGTCAGCCGGGATGACG
>CAIQQN010000279.1 GCA_903873975.1 uncultured Anaerolineales bacterium | reverse complement strand
GGATCTGGCCAGGGCTTACCAGAAAAAAGCCCTCTGGTGTTCTTGCCGTTCCTTGTGCTGGCGAAGGATCTGTATATCCAATATATGATGCCCACCCCAAGCTCTTTATCGCTGGGGATGGTGCGAAACCCGGCGAAATCGCACACCCAAACCGGAGCAAGCCGCACAGTGGGGAGAGAGAAAACACTGGTCAGAAACATTATACATCAGGTGTGCGACATGGACTGGGATCCGCGCAGTTTTCTTTGAGAATCACCGAGTAAAGATAGGCGGTAAGCATTGTGGACGGTTCTGTCCAAAATGGCATCTGCTAAAGTAGGATCAGGGAAGCGGGCGTGCCAATCGGCGACTGGCACTTGAGAAGCAAACAGGGTGGCAGTTTTCCCAAAGCGATCATCAAAAACTTCCAATAAATCCTGAGCAGCAGTCAGCGGGATAGGGTCGCGCATCCAGTCGTCCAAGATCAGCACATCAGTTTTATTGAGAGAGCGCAGGAAAGTGAGGTAAGAACCATCTTGTCTAGCTTGCGCCAGGGAATGCAAAAAGCGGGAAGTGTGCACGTAGCGAACAAAATAGCCTGAACGGCAAGCGGCAACACCCAAAGCAGAAGCGAGGAACGATTTTCCAGTGCCAGTGGCTCCCAGGATTAGAACATTGAGAGAATTGTCGATCCAGTTGCATAGAGCCAGTTCCAGGATTAAGCGCCGGTCCAGTCCACGTTCAGGGGAAAAATCGAGATCCTCAATGGCTGCTGACATAGGAAACTCGGCCAGTTTCAAACGGCGCTTGATGCGGCTGCCTGAACGGCGGGTGCATTCCAACTCAACCAGCAGCAGGAGGCGTTCCTCGAAAGAGAGATCGGCATAATGAGGATTGGAGGATTGTTCTCGCAGTCCTTCCCGAAAAGCGGTCAGGCGCAGTTCCAACAGTTTGTCTGATAGGGTTTGTGAAATCATCATGGGTGTCCTTATTGGTAGTATTCTTGCCCACGGATATTGGCATGGGTGGGCAGTGGTTCCGGTGTGACCGGCGAAGCTGGCTGTTTCATGAGCCAATCCAATTCTTCCTTGACCGCTTTGTAAGAAAAGGTTTTGGCTTCCATAGCTGCCTGGCAAGCCTGTTCAATCTGGGGGTGGGGGAACTTTTTTGCCAGACTGAGAATACCGAGGCAGGAGCGATAGGCCTGTTCGGGGAATGAACGTGATTGGAGTGTCGCATTAATCAATGCGGTGGTCTGCGGACCCACAGTATTGGCCCAGTGAAGGAGAAATTCGGGGTTGACCTGGTCGACAAATTGGTGATTGGGCGGCATATGTTCACGCAAGGTTGAAAAGCGTCCGGGTTTGAAACTGCGAGGATGAACGGCGACCGATTTGCCTTTGTAAAAGATCTCCACCATGTGCTCTGTGGCATGAATATCAACTTCCTGGTGGATCAAACCATGCGGAACGGAATACAGATGCTTTTCAAATTCCACATGATAGTCGATATTCACCCGGCCAGTCTTGCGAGTGGCATATTCATAAGGCTTTTCCGGCAGAGGTCTCAGGTTGGGGCGATCGATGTCTTCAAACTCCTGCCGCCTCGTCCGCCCCACGGCCAGCATGACCTTATGGTTGAGCAGGTCCAGCTGTTCCCGGATGGCCTGATTGGCCTCTGCCAAGCTAAAAAAGATCCGTTTTCTCAGAGGCGCGATCACCCAGCGTTCCACG
>CAIQQN010000278.1 GCA_903873975.1 uncultured Anaerolineales bacterium | reverse complement strand
GGTAGGCGCGCAGCCCGATGAGGGTCATGAACACTCCCATCATCAGCATGGAAACCAGCACAATATGGATACGGCGTTTTGGGCAGCCCCAGATGCTCATGACGACACTGCCCACCAGGTAACCGATGCCGCCCAGCGTCATGGTCAGGCCGAGCGCGGCGGTCGAGGCGAAAGACAGGATCATGGGCGTGAAGAGCACCACGCTCATTTCCATCAGAAAATTCGTAAGGGTAAGGAAAGCCAGCAACGTAAGCAGTCCGGACCGCGCTGTAATGTACTTCCAGCCATACATCGCCTCGTGCAGCAGCGAGCCTCGGCCGGCCCGCCCCTCGGCGGTCATCTCGGGCCTGGGAATGCGGATGAGCGCAAGTGTGAGGATGGAGAAGAGAAAAGTCGCAAAGTCGGATAGAAGCACGCCTTGCAGTCCGAGGCTGCCTATCAGCGCTCCCGCGACGAGGGGGGAGATGAGCATTGTGCCGGCCGACACGATTTGCAGCATCCCGCTGGCGCGGCCCAAGTGTTCTTTGGGAACCAATTGTGTCGTTGCCGCCGTCATGGCCGGCCAGCGCAAAGTGTCAAAGATCCCACTCGCGAAGATGGCCAGGTAAATCTGCCAGATCTCCAGACGCCCAGCCAGGCTCAGCAATCCAATCGCAAGGATGCTGAGTCCGCCGCCCGCGTCGCTGAGGATCATGACGTGCCGGCGATCCCACCGGTCTACCAGCGCGCCAGCCAGCGGGCCAAACACAACTCTTGGGAGGACGATGAACAGAGACGTAAGCGCGAACTGGGTCACGGAACCGGTCTTCTGGTAGACCCACACGCCCAGCGCGAAACTGCTCATGCCGGAACCGATGAAAGAGATCACCTGCCCCAGCCAAACGATGCCGAAAGCCAGCAAGCCTTTTCGTGTTTTGGATTCTATTGCGGTTGTCATGATTCAACTCCTTGTAATGTGAAAGAAATAGTGGTGGTTTGCGTTCATGTTTTGATTGCAGCCGAGGAAGGGATGGTTTCCGCTCCATGGTGCTGTTCGAAAACCATCCCAGCTCATGGTCATTTATTCTTACTTCTTCATCGCGCGCATCAGGGTGATCAGTCCCAGTGCGAGCAGCAGGATTGCAAAGATTGGCAGTTCGAAGGACAGGTGCAGATACGGGCTTGCCAGTTCCAGCCCGCCCAACAGGAGGGCGAGGATGCCGAATGTAGTCGAAAAGCCACTGGTGGGCTGCCCTTTCCATGAGCGGACCAGATTGAGGCCGATCAGGATGACGCCGATGCCGACTACGCCTGTGCCATTCGGTAGGGATTTGAACATCTCTGTGATGCCCCACAGGATAAATAAGGCACCCCATGCGATCGTTCCGAAATCGAGGTTTGACTTGCTTGTGTTTTCCATTTTATTTTCTCCTTGGATGATTTGATTGGATCCGGATCATTGGTACTTATCAGTCCGGTTTGGTTTAGGTGTGAGCGCCTGCCTTGGCGGCGTATGCGCATGTCCTCGCTTGATGAGCCTTCCAGCCCGGCCACCAGGTCTTGTGCCACATGTGGAGCCGTGCGAATACCGACTTCGGTTGTTTGATCGCCATATGCCGGATGGGGCAATCTTCACAACGATGCACTTTTTCGATAACGAACGCGCTCCATCCGATGTTTCCCAGATCGGGATTGAACTGTCTTGTGATTTCCATTTCTGATCTCCTTTTTTGTTCCAAACTTGTTATCGTTTATTTTGATCGACTTCACTCACCGAGAGTAAGGTCAGGTTCAGCCTGTACAATTTATTCAGGGTGCCCATCAGAGCGGCCTGGTCTCCGATGTGTCCAAAAAGGATCATTTCTCCGTTGTCTAATAACTTCACCTCCAATCCTTCCAACCAGTCCGACCAGCTTTCATCGAGTTGCCCTTTGACATGGATCTCAAAGTTGCCTTCTTGAGAGCCGGTGGAAAGGTTGCCTTGGTTTTTATTGTTGTTTTCATCTTTCCTGTTCATCATATTTCCTCTGCGTCTAATTTAGCATTTCTGCCGCAAAGGTTCATCGTCTGAAGGTTGTATCTGGGGTTGTATCTTTTCCTGCGAAAAAAGAGAGCCATTTCCCCGGTTTTCCTCAAATCCAGGCAACAAAAAAGCCAGCCGTGGATCCCATCCACTGCCGGCCTTTGAAAGCACCTATCTGCTGCCGCTCACTCGAATATTTTGAGCTCTTTCCCGATGGCGACCGCCTGTGTCCTGCTTTCCACCCCCAGCTTGGTATAAATATTGCTGATATGGCGTTTCACGGTAGGGAGGGAGATGACCAGTTGCGCGGCGATATCCTGGTTGGAACAGCCAGATTTAATGAGTTTCAGGACTTCGACCTCACGGGCGGTTAGAGGCTCGGCCAGAAGCTGCATGGAAGGTTGGATCATGCCGGAGGTTTGACTTATCTGGGACAAAAGAACAGCCGCATAACTGCCCCCGCTCTTCCGCGCCTGAGCCTGGCAAAGCAATCTCGTCATCGCTTCGCCTTCATCCAGGAAGGATCGGACGTATCCCTCCGGCTGGGCAAGGGCAAGGGCTCTTTCCAAAGCAGCCAGGGCTTGCTCGGTCTCTTTCATTCCCTGAAGAGCCAGCGCCTGGAGGATCAGGGCTTCGATTACCAATCTCATCTGCCCGGTTGTCTCTGCTTGTTGAAGCAATCGGTTGGACAGGTTGATGGCTGCCTCATGATCGCCTCGGGCAATGAGCACTCGCAGCAGGAGGATATATTCACTCTCCCGCTGATAGGGGATTTCATCTTTGATATTTAAACCCCTCTTTTGAATGCGTTGGGAAGGCCTCTCCAAATTTCCCTGGGCGAGCCATACCCGCGCCAGATCGAACCTCACCTGGATGGCCCAATGGGGGGAATGTGGATGCTCACCAATTAATAGCTCTGCCTCCCGCATGGCTTCTTGGGCTTTCTCTGGATTGTTCCGGGCTTGCTCCAGCCGCGCCTGAATTGCATGGGCGTAAGCTTGTTGGCCGGTATCCCCCCAGATCCGGCTTAGCTCCACGCACTGGCGAATGCTTTGCTCCGCATCGTCCAATCGGTTCCACTCATAAGACAATCTTCCCATGCCGGCAAAGATCTTTGCAGCCAATGGCGATCTTTGCCCATCCGGACGAACTGCCATTTGTAAAGATTGGGTATATGTGTCCGCTGCCCGGTGGAGCTGCCCTTGTATCATTAAAATATCGGCAATACTCGAGTTGGCGATGATGACCATGTTGAGGTTATTGGCCTCTTTGCCGATCTGAATGGCTTCGGTATAGGCTCGCTTGGCTTCCTCCAGATCACCGTTGATCCAACTGGCATCTCCGAGGATCGAGGTCACCACACTTCGTACGCTTTGAGAGATGGAACTGCAGTCGGGCAGAAGCTCCAACGCTTGTCGCGCATATTCCGCCGCCGAATGCGTGTCCCCTCGCGAGTTGGCACATTGCGCCCGGGCCGCCGCAATGGTCCCCTGCATCGTCCTGACCTCGTCTGTGGGTTCGAGTGGAGCGAGCAACTTTTCGGGAGCTTGTAGGGTTGGCTCGACTCGCTCCAGGTCGCCGATCAGGGCAAGTGCCCAGGCTTTCTGGATCGCCAGCCAGGGACGGACTTCCGATTGAAAATCGATAGCATCCGTCCAGTTGAGCAGGGTTGCCACCTCGCCGCTCATCAGCAGAAAACAGCCGTTTTGCTCGATCAGCCCGGCAGCCCGATCCTGGTCACCGGCAGCGATGGCCTGTTGGACGGATTCAGCGAGAAACTCGTTTTGCTCGTACCAACAGGAAGCGCGGCGGTGCAGCTCGGGCAGCAACTGCCGGGACTGGTGTTCCAGCCGCTTCCTGAGCACATCGGAGAAGAGATGGTGATAGCGGTACCAGTGCCGCTCATCGTCCAACGGGATGGTGAAGAGGTTCATCTCTTCCAGGGATTCCAACATCGCTTGCCCGTCCACGGCCGCCGCTCCCTCCGCCTCGAGGACGGCCTCGCACAGCGGTCCGCATAAGCGCTCCAGGATCGAGGTCTGCAGCAGAAAATCACTCACTCCCTTTGGCTGCAGCTTGAGCACCTCTTCGACCAGGTAGTCCATGACATAGTGATGGCTGCCGGTGAAAGCGGAGACAAAAGCGTGGATATCCTGGCTGCCCTGCATCGAAAGGGCTGCCAGTTGCAGGCTGGCGATCCAACCCTCCGTCCGTTTCTCCATCGCAGAAAGATCGCTGGCAGACAGGCGTAACCCCATTGCCTCGTTCAAAAAGGCGGCGATCTCGTCTTGCGTAAAGCGCAAATGATCGGCCCGGATATCCAGCAGCTGGCCGCGGGCGCGCAGTCGGGCAAGCGGGAGTGGAGGATCGGTGCGGGTAAGGATCACCAGGTGCATCTCGGGCGGTAGATGTTCCAGGAGATAAGAGAGTATTTTTAGTACCGCCTCGGATTGAATGACATGGAAATCGTCCAAAACGAGAACAAAGGGATCGGAAACTGAGGTCAGTTCATTGGCGAGCTGGATGATTACATTTTCAAATTGAGCTGGTTGGATTCCCTGGAGCATGCCAAGCAGTTCGTTCTCGATGCCTGGAGCGATTGGCAGGAGAGTGGTAAGCAGATATTGCAGGAAGCGGTTTGGGTCATTATCGTCGCCATCCAGGGAGAGCCAGGCTGACGGGATATTCGTTTCTTTCAGCCATCTGCTGACCAGGGTGGTTTTCCCATAGCCGGCCGGGGCGGAAACCAGGATGAGTGCTCGCTCCAAACCACCATTGATCAGGTCAGTAAGACGAGGACGGGCTATCTGGATGGAGCGAATGGGAGGAACGTAAAACTTTGTCCTGAGCAGTTGCTTGCTTTGCTCTAGAGACAATTGATCATTTTCAGTTCCCCCTGAAGTTTGACTGGAACCAGCCCTTGACACTAGTTCTCCTTTTATATAAGAGATTGGTCTGGGAGAATGGTAACAGTATCATTGTACAGGAATGTCAATAGATATTCAAGCGTAAGATAAAAGAGCTACAATGGATAATAATAAATGAGCTTCTACCATTTCCCCCAAAATAAAGTATAAATGATAAGGAAAAGGCTAACAGGAGATTTGATGGATGAATAAAAAAATTGATAAACTCGGAGTTGTTCTCCGAGTTTTCATGCTATGACAAGAGCATTATCTTGTATTCTTAACAATAGGAGTTCACCTTTCCCCCCTTACCTTATCCTTGATTGCCTGATCATTAATTTGCTTTTCCCCTTGACTCAACTGAACAAATGTTCTATAATATCTTCAGGGACAGCGAGGCCACAACCTCGCTGCGTTTTTTGGGACCTTAACATTTGATATTCCATGGCAATTCGCTGGTAGGGGCGGATGGCGTCCGCCCTGCTGCCTCGTCCCGATGACCTTCTGAGAGGATATTTGTTTGTTTTGCTTAAAATCGAATATGGGCAGAATCTCATGCACACTAATGGAATTAATAATGAAGAAGCCCCCGAAGAGAGCGCATGATTTGCAGGTATTTGTTTGTTATTTGATTGATCCTCAAAACAATCAAGTACTGGCAGGGTCTGAGCGCAGCGAGGCGGCGCGTTCACCGCTCTCTGCTTTCTGCCTTCCGTCCTCCGTCCTCTGTCCCCCGTCATCAATCGTCCCGGTGCTGTTCTGGGACATCGCCCCCGCCGGGGGACACCGTCCCGGTGCCCTTCCTGGAGGGGGGCCCGCGGCTGACGCGAAAACCGCCTCCTTGCGGACGCGGTTCTCTTCTGGCGGGGAGGGCGGGATTCGAATGGCATCCCCTTCCGGGGGCCCGCGGCTGACGCGAGAACCGCCTCCTTGCGGACGCGGTTCTCTTCTGGCGGGGAGGGCGGGATTCGAACCCGCGGCTGAGTTTTAACCCCAGCACTCACTTAGCAGGCGAGCCCAATCGGCCACTCTGGCACCTCCCCAAATACATGCAAACGTGCCAACGTTCGAACGTGTCAACGTACAACCCTCAGCGGAGGGAGAGGGATTCGAACCCCCGGTGACCTTACGGCCACGACTGATTTCAAGTCAGTTGCCTTAAACCACTCGGCCATCCCTCCGGGAGGAAAAGATTTTACCATAACTTGAGGCGCTACCAGGCAGTAGTATAACAGACAAACTTGGTATAATTCACGCCCGACGCAGTCCTGGGTTTCTTATCTCTCAAGATTGAATAATGCTTAAGGAACAGGATGAAAAAATACCACCTTTGGACCGAAGGCTGCCAGATGAACGTGGCCGACTCGCAGCGCCTGGGGTCAGCTCTCGAACGCCTGGGCTACGTATTTACCGGTAGAGCCGAAGATGCCGATGTGATCGTTCTAAACACCTGCGTTGTGCGCCAGTCCGCCGAGGACAAGGCAATCGGCCGTTTAAGCTCCCTGCGGCCCCTCAAAACCAAAAACCCCAGCCTGGTGATCAACCTGATGGGCTGCCTGGTCGGCATCCGGGATAACGAGAAATTGCGCCTCCGCTTTCCTTATGTGGATGTATTCTCCCCGCCCTCTGACCCCGGCCCGCTCATCTCGTTCCTGACCCAGGGAGAGGCACGGGCGCTCGATGCGCGTCAAACCGGGGAGCGCTTCGCCGTGATGGACGGGGACATCCTCCTGCCGGAGCATGAGCGCGGCAAAACCGTCTCCGTATTCCTGCCAGTAGTGCTGGGCTGCTCGCACGCCTGCACATTCTGCATCATCCCCTCCCGGCGCGGGGCTGAACGCTCGCGCCCGGCGGATGAGATCGAGGCCGAAGCCCGCTCCCTCGCCGTCCAGGGCGTAAAAGAGATCACTCTGCTTGGCCAGATCGTGGACCGCTATGGGAAGGATCAGCCCGACGGTCTGGACCTGGCCGCCCTGCTGCGCAGGCTGAACCGGGTGGATGGCCTGGAACGCATCCGCTTCCTTACCTCTCACCCGAACTACTTTAGTGAAGAACTCATGGATACCACCGCGGAACTGCCCAAGGTGATGCCGCACATCGAGATCCCCGTCCAGGCCGGCGCTGACGGGATCCTGAAAAAGATGCGCCGTGGCTACACCCAGGCCGACTATCGCTCCGTTGTGGCGAACATCCGCCTCCGCCTCCCCGGCTGTTCCATCGCCACCGATATCATCGTCGGTTTTCCCGGCGAGACCGAAGCCCAGTTCATGGAGACCTACAATCTCCTTGAAGACTTGCGCCTGGACGTGGCGCACCTGGCACGCTACTCGCCGCGACCCGGCACGGTGGCGGAGCGCCTGTATCCCGATGACGTGCCGGAAGAAGAGAAGATGCGCAGCTTCCGCTTGCTTGAAGACCTGCAGGAGAAGATCGGCAGCGAGATCAATGCCCATTACCTGGACCAAAAGGTTGAGGTGCTGTTCGAAGAGAAGGTCAAAGGACGCTGGCGCGGCCGCACGCCCACCAATAAGCTGGTCTTTGTGGAGAGCGACCAGGACCTGCGCGGCAAAGTGCTCCCCGTCATGATAACGTGGGCCGGGCCGTGGTCCATGCAGGCAAGAATTTCGTAAGGGCGGCGTATACGTTGCCCTTACAAGAGATTCGATGAGAAAACACTTGCACGGTTTTACGGAAAAAAACATGCACTATCTGAGAGAGCAGAAGGTTCGCCCGGTTGCCGTCTGTGTCTGCCGGGACAGGGGACGCATCCTGGTGGCCGAATACCTTGAAAAAGGCCGCCTCTATTACCGCCCGCTCGGTGGGACGATCGAGTTTGGAGAGCATGGTGAACAGACGATCGAGCGGGAATTCCACGAGGAGCTCGGCACCGGGCTGACCGGGCTGCGCTACCTGGGCACACTCGAGAATATCTATGTTCACGGGAAGCTGCGCGGGCACGAGATCGTCCTCGTTTATGACGGTCGCCTGTCCGACGACCGCCTGTATGAAAAAGAAACCATTCAAGGAGATGAGTTGGGTGAGCCTTTCAAGGTGGTCTGGAAGCGGCTGGACGAGTTC